>JAXMLA010000034.1:0-2366 GCA_034370465.1 Desulfuromonadales bacterium | reverse complement strand
GTGTTGAAGGTATGGAAGAACTCTTCCTGAATACCTTCTTTGCCTTTCAGGAATTGAATGTCATCAATCAGGAGCACGTCGTTGGTTCTATATTGGCGTCTGAAGCCATCAATTCTCCGATTATTGCGGTTGGCAATAGAGTTGATGAAGTCGTTGGTGAACTGTTCTGAGGTCACGTACTTAATCTTCATGTGGGGGAAGCTTTGCTGCACATATCGTCCGATGGCGTGTAGAAGGTGGGTCTTTCCCAGACCAACCCCCCCGTAGATGAACAGCGGGTTGTACGCCCTACCCGGCGACTCTGCAACAGCGAGCGCTGCTGCATGAGCAAATCGGTTTGAGGCTCCAACGACGAACGAGTCGAACGAATATTTGGGATTGAACCCGCCTGCAGGTTCTCCATCCCGCGAGGCCGACAACATAGGCGAAGGAAACTCATCAACGAAGTCTTCATCTTCGGGCTCGGGAAGTGTGGGTTCTGGAGCGTCACCCGCAGCCTCTGGAGGAACGACGAACTCTAGATTTAGTGACAGGCCGGTTACCTGGCGGAGAGCGCTCGTGAGTAGACCTGAATAGCGGGACTCCAGCCAATCGCGAGCAAAGTCGTTCTGTACGGCTATCATCAATCGGTCGTCGACAATATCGAGCGGCGACGTGTGTTCGAACCATGTCTTGAAGGTGGGAGTGTTCAACTCCCCTTTTACGACGTCAAGAACGTCGGCCCAAATCCTAGCGACATCCTGTGTCGCGCCAACTGCCGTCATTAGAAATCCCCCACCCTTACGAGAATATGCGGTCAAGATACGTCGTGCCGCGGTCGGTCAATTCGCGCTTACCGCTTTCATCGGCGGCGATCAGTCCTTGTTCCTCCAGGTACGCCAGATCGCGATGCGCTGTAGAAAGACCAACCTTGAGTTCTTTTGAAACCAGTGTCGGCCCCACCTCACCAAACTCCAGAACTAAAGAGAGAACTTTCTTGTGTCGAGTCGTCAGTCTGGGGACCGGGGTGGTGTTTTCGGCCGTCAGTAGCAGCGTGGCTGCGTCAGAGCCGGGCACTCTCTCCGGTGTTGGAAAAGTAGAAGTCGATTCCGGGGTTGGTTCGGCAGCGGCCATAACGGTGATGACGGTGCCCGCCCCCAGGTTGTCGTCGATAGTCAACGTGCCGCCTTGATGGGAGAGAAACTCACGAACAATTGGAAGCCCTGAACCCACTCCGCGGATATGCGCTTTCATCGTACGTGTTGCGGTCGTGAAGCCCGGCAGGAGCGCCCTCTCTTTATCGCTGATTCCGGGACCCTGATCGGCGAAGCGCAGCGTGTGACCGGAGTCGAGAATCGAAACCACGATCTCGTTGAAGTCGGCGTGAATCAGATTCTCCACGACCTCACGAATCACCGTATACGGTAGCGGGCCGCCGAAGTCCCGAGCCACCAGATATACCTTGCTACTCAACGTCTCAATAAGAGTTGATGGATCCGAAGCCAAGAGGTCCTCCACATGCGGGGCGGCGGCTTCAGAGTCATAGGAGGCAACACGTGCGGAAAACAAATCGGCTGCAGGTTGTTCTGTGGAACCCGGAGAGCTTAGATGCGCCTCCGTCCGCTGCCGAGGATCTGTGTCTGTGAAGAACGCCCTCATCGTCCCCTAACCTTCCACATCCGTTGGCACCATCCACACCCTTATCAACAGGAGCCCCGCGAAGAGGCTCTTTGTAAAATCGCTGTAGGTGACCGTATCTACCAGGGCCGGCGCTTGAGACGGAAACCGGATGGAACGGCAGAAGCAGGTATTTCCCGGGTTTTCCACATTGGTTTCCACAAGTGTGGAAAAAATAGCCTCAACCTTTCCTAGAGGAGTGGGTAAACCGCAGGAAAACGCGATTACCACCCTTCCAATGGCGTTTCCCGGTCGGTGCGACGGCGTATTGAATACTCAGCCTGTGGAAACGGGGGGTCGAACCGGATCGGCGAACACCCAGTCTGTGGAAAAGTTCGACACGGGATCCGCAGCGGCCTAGGTGACGCGAGAAAAAACTGCTTTGAACAGCGATTTTCAAGGGGCGAAGTGGCTAGAATACTGATCTTTCGAGCGCGGCCGATTGTATCAGCGCCCCTTGGGGACAACAACACGACTGTGCATGTTATCCACAGATTCTACAAGCGTGAGTCCTGGGTTTTCCCCACTATCCACAGATTGCGCCCGAATCTCACATGTCTGTAACAGAGTGTCGACAAGCGGGGCTATCGGGATTGGAACACGAGGCGCCCCAGCCTCGTTGACAAGGGCAATCCAGGTCGATACAATCGTCGGGCTTTGCGCCCGGCCAGGGCCGGGCCCCGAATGGAGGAACAAGAAGTGAAGCGTAC
>JAXMLA010000033.1:0-17116 GCA_034370465.1 Desulfuromonadales bacterium | reverse complement strand
AATCATCCATACACGTTTCATCTTATTAAAGGTTTTATTTTGTGAATAGAATAAGTTCTTTAATTCAAGTCCTCGGGTTGGTGAGGAGCAAGGTTCACCAGGAGTTACCGTTACAGCAACTGGTCCTCTTTCTGACCGTGGTCGAAAGGTCGGGAATTACCATGCCGGAGCTTGTCGAACTCCTGGCGATGCCTCAGGGGACCGTCAGTCGCAATGTCAAAGCCCTCTCGTATTACATTGTCTGGCAGGAGGGAGTCGCCGTGCCGCATGGAAGGAACCTGCTGCGCACCCATCCGGATGAAAAGAATCGCCATGTCCTGGCGGTCTTCCCGACCGGTCGCGGTGAAGCTCTTGCCGAGGAGATTACCTTTGGGTTGCAGGCCGAGGCAGGGACTGATCGTGTGGAGAAGTGTGGTCGAGTCGATCGGGATGAGGTTGACTGGCGCAGTCGTTACTTGTCGCGTCAGGCGGTTCGGGATTATTGAGAGTTTGAGCGCCGGATCGATATTGTCAGGAAATCGGTTTAATTCAAATATCTGCCAAAACAAAAGGTTGCTGCTCCGTAAAACACGGCAGAGGGCCGGACTGTCAGGCAGATCAGATCAGGAGGTTCATGGTGATGAACAGTGAAATTATTCCAGGGTGCAGCCGCGGGATAAATCCCTCGGGAGAGATTGAAGCAGGGCACTCTTTGCGTCATGGAAGATTTTCGGATGAATATAGGGAGAATTCTATGAGTGGTCGGCGTGGGAAGATGTCGGGAATAAGCGGTCTGCTGCGCATGGCCGTGGTGGCGGTAATGGCGCTGGTGTTTGGGATGACCGGGTTGGTGGCGACTGCCGAAGCGGCGGTTACGCAGCTGGATGCCTGGCCGAACACTCCGCAGGCCACTGCTACTGGCACGACAGCAAATGCTACGTGGGCCATTTCCAACGGATCCAACCGTCTAATGGTGGCGGTGGTTACAATCAGTGAAGGAACCGACCGAGCTCACACGGCATCAACGATTACTTACGGTGGCGTAACGATGCACCCCGCATCGGTTTCAAGCGGTAATCGTCGCGATGTTTTGACTTTTTATTTGAATGAAGCTGAAATAGCCGGCCGTTCTAATAATAGTTTTACGGTTACGGTTGCGAACTCTGCCAACACCAGCGCTTATCTCGCAAGTTATACGGGGGTCGACCAGACCACCCCGCTCGGAGGGGTCTACTCCATTTACAATGCCAATACCGCACCTACGTTGACCTACGGTAGTGGCCTTACTGTGGTTGATGGTGGTGCATCCGTTTTCGGTGTTGCTACGAACAGCACGGCTACACCGACTGTTACCGAATCCTATACCCTGACCACAAGGTATTTAAACGGTACCAATAATATCGTTGGATACCGTGAATTCGCCACAGGTGCAACGACCAATCCAACACTCGCTTATGGGGCAAACATCAGGGGGGGGATTGGCGCTTTGACGATTAACCCACTTTCCTGCTCCGACACTAACGGCTCAGCCGTTACCCTGACCACCCCGACCAACAGCGCCACGGTGAGCGGTTCGATCAGTATCACCACCAGTCTTAACAACGCCTCCAGCGTCGAATACAGTATTGACGGCGGTGCCTGGATCTCCGATCTGACTTTGTGGAACTCCGCCATCACTCACCCGACCAGTAACACCGCTCCGGTGGCTGGCGTCACGGTCGATGTGCGTGCCATCGAGGATGAGTGTGGCGGGTATGTCACCGACTCGATCATGGTCACGGTCGATAACACCTGTTCCGAATCGCAGCCCTCAGTTATCTGGACGGCACAGAGCACCGCCGCCGGCGATTTCAGCGGCCTACCCTTTGTGACGCTGACCAATATCGCTGCCGCCACGATGGAGTACCAGGTGACAGAAGGAAGTGGTGCGCCCCCGGCCTTTTCGACCTATACGGAAAACTTTGCCACAGGCAACAACTTCGGCAACTGGGTCTCTTCCGATACCGACGCCACTGCCCAGTGGTTAACCCTGAATGGCCAGACACCTTCGGGAACCAACACCGTCGGCCCCACTGTCGACCAGAGCGGTTCCGGCTTCTTTGCCTATACTGAGGCGACCGGCGCAACCTACCCCTACGATTCCTATCTGGTGAGTCCGTCCATCGACGCCGCTACCTACGCACCGACCCTCGACTTCTACTGGAACAAGAACCACGCCGGCCAGACCTACTGCGAGCTCTATGTCGACGCCTCGAGTAATGACGGCGCCACCTGGGATAATCTGGCGATCTGGAATCCTATCCCCCCGACGCGAGAGAGTGCCGACGGTGCCACCTGGACCCAGGCGACGATCGATCTCTCCGGGATCTCCCCGACCGGTGGTCAGGACAATATCAAGGTACGTTTCCGCACCGTCTCCGGTGGTTGGCAGTGTGACACCGGTCTCGACACGATCACCATCGATGCAACCCCGCGCACCGTTGAAACCACGGTCATCCCCTGGACTTCCGATCCGATTCCGGGTATGGCGAATCTGACAAACGGCACCCCCTACAATCTCTATGCCCGCGGCCTGAGTAGCACCTGCGGCGTTGCCTACTATGGCGATAGCGTTGCCAATGCCTTTACCCCGGGGAACCCGACCACTTTTGACTGGACCGCCTGCGTCGAAACCGCCACTCTCACCCTGCAGCCGATCATTAATCCGATCACCGGCGCGGTCATCGTCACGGCCAGCGGTACGGCGACCGGTATTCAGGTCGGCATTGTTCCGGCTCCGGCCAACGCCAGTGGCTGGACCTACACCCCGGCGCAGGATGACAACAGCACGGTTGTCGACTTTTACGCCACCGGGACCGGCACCTGCGGACCTCTGACGGCCTCTCAGCTCGGCGTCGCCACCAACACCATGGCCGCACCGAACGTCACCGCTTTCACCCTCCCGGCGACGGTGGTCGATACCGCTGCGCCGCTGGAAATTCCGGTTATCAGCTTCACCGCCAGCGACAACGTCGCTGTCACCGGCTACATGATCACCGAAAGCGCGACGGCCCCTCTTGCCGGTGCTGCCGGTTGGAGCGGCACGGCACCGACCAGCTACACCGTTGCTGCTTATGGCCCCTACACTCTCTACGCCTGGGCCAAGGATGCGAAGGGGAACGTTTCGCTCAGTTCTTCGGCTCCGGTGACGATCTCCAACTGTGTTGAGACCGGAACCGTCACCCTCGCGGCTCTGCCCAATCCGATCACCGGTGCGGTCGCGGTCAGCGCCACCCTCGGCGGCGGCGCCACGGCTGGCCAGGTCTCCTTTGACGGCGGTAGCATCTGGGTCGCAAGCGGGAGCACCTATACCCCGACACCCCAGTACCTTGGCACCAACGCCTTTGCCGCTCGCGCCACCGGCTTGTGCGGCGGGCCAATTAGTGCCCTGGCTAATCCCACAATCGCGAATATCGACACCCGCACCGCCGCTCTGGTGGCGCAGACCGCTTCTGCCAATCAGGGGAGTACGACCTCCATCTCTGTGGTCATGCCCTATCTGGGAGACAAAAACGGCAACGCCACCTTTAAGGTCGATTACCGACCCGTTGCCGGGACCTGGTCGAATAATGCCGCAGTGACCAATGTTGGAGGAGTGAGCCCTTACACGACCACTCTCTCCGGGCTCACTGCCGATAGCGGTTACGAAGTTCGTGTCATCTATGCCGACGCCGATGGAGCCAGCGGCACTCTGACCCAGAACTTTATTGTCACACTGGTCTCCTGGGTGGACTACGCCATACTCCACAACAGCAATCGCTTCACCGGCACCACCAAACACAGCGGTGATTGGGGAACCCCCACCGGTGCCAAAGGACCGATCCTCTGCTCCACCTGTCACACCAGAGGGACCCCCAACATCAAACTGGTGACAACCAGCGTTGCCTTGGCCGGGATTCCCGGCGCAGCAGAGACGGTCAGTTATACCAGCGCTATCGACGGCAGTTCCGACCTCGCCTCGGCGACCGGCAACCACAGTACCTCTAACCGGGTCTGCGAAGTCTGCCACACTTACGACAACAGCCAGGCTGCCGGTGTTCAGGTCCACGCCTACGATATGTCCGGCGCCACAGTAACCCAGCAGAGTCATTACCTCGGCTCGGACTGTATCAAATGTCATGAGCACAAAGCCGGCTTCAAAGCGTCCTGTACCGGTTGTCACGCCAGTCCGCCGCTGGTAGCAACCGATCTGACCGCAACCCTCAATCCAGCCAATACCACCGCCAGCACCACCGCCGGAAAACACGCCCTGCACGCCAATAGCAAAGGTTACGGCTGCAACACCTGCCATAGCGGCTGGGAAGCTGCCAATGAAATGCCGAAGAGCGGTAATATCAATATCGGTTTCAATGCTTTTGGCAAGACCACTGGTGCTTATGTCGGACGCACGATCGTGAGTGGCGGCAAGTATACTGCGGCCGCAGGAACGACCCTGACCCAGACCAAGGTCGGTGCGACCACGACCTGCGCTTTCTACTGTCATGGCACGGCGACGCCGGTTTGGAGTGGTACCGCCACGGCCGTTTGCGGCAGTTGTCACGGTACGGCCACTGGTATGCCCTCTACAGTCGCGGGCGACGGCGATCTGGCCGGTTTAACCGCCGGCACCAAAGTCGGCAAGCATAGCGCCCATGTCATCACCGCCGGTTATACCTGTGCACTTTGCCATAACGGCGCCGGGACCGGCACCGCCAAACACGTCGACGGCAGCAACGACGTCGTCTTTGATACCGCATTGGCTGGCGCTTCTGCCAGCTATAGCGCCGGGACCTGTTCCAATCTCAGCTGCCACAGTAACGCCGCCTGGAATACCACCGCCTCTGGAGGCTGTACTTTCTGTCACGGTTATCCGCCGACTTCAGCCGCAATTCCCGCCAATAACAAGCACGCTGCCGGTGTGACGGCGGTCAATCATGACAAATTCTCTGTGGGTGGCGTGGTCGCCAACCATGATGACTGTTCTTACTGTCATGGGGTGAAGGGGAATAGTGGTGTGACAAGTACGACCGCGGTTATCCTCGATCCCCTCACCCTCAAAGGTTTGGCTTCCAAGACTTATGTCTGGGCCACCGATCATCGCGACGGCAAGGTGACCCTCAACGGCAATACTGATGGTAATCCCGCCAACGATGCCGGTTACACCACCACCAACGCCGGTTGCGGCACCGCCGCCTGCCATGCCAACGATGCCTCGCATCAGTTGACCACCGGCGGCGCTGCTCTCGTCACCTTGAAGGACTTCGGCCCCGGCGCTTGCGCCACCTGCCACTCTGACGTTGCCAGCGGTGCCCCACAGGTCACGAGTGCCAGCACCCACACCCGGGTGACGACGGGCGGCACCTTCGGCGACTGTACCAACTGCCACAGTGGCCACTACGGCACCGCCGGTGGGGCGAATATTCCCAACAACCCGACCGTTGGCATTAACTACGGCCACGGTGGCATCAAGTTGGGTGGAACCGGCACGGCTATCAATATCAACGGTGTGGCAACGGCCGATCTTCCTTCCTTCACTACTGAAGCGGAAATTTGCTGGGGCTGTCATGATGCGCAGACGGTCAAGGTCAGCGAATGGGGGACCAACACCAAGCAGGCCGGCGCACCGGCGGCGTTGAATCCCTATAATAATGGAACCTTGAACACCCCGAACTGGACCACGGCGACCTGGACAAGCGCCCAGTCGACTCTGTTCGCCTACAAGACCGGGGCGATCCAGTCGACCCATTCGGCTAATACCGCCGGCACCAGCACGGTGACCGCGACTGCCGGCTACTACAATGAGGAGAAGGACAGCGTTGCCAACATCCGCTGTTCTTACTGCCACGACGTCCACGATCTGAACAAACTGGCCAGTGATACCGTCAGCGGCAAGCCGTACCTGCGCGGCACTTGGTGGACCAACCCCTACAAGGAGGATGGTGCGCCAAGAGGTGCATGGAATTATTACAGCGCGACAGACAAGTTCGGAATGGTTCCGCGTGGTTGGTGGAGTGGCACTCAGACCGCAAACACAACACTGCTGGGTGGTTGGCAGATTGACCAGAATAACAGTAATCCAACGATCTCTAGCGGTTACACCGGAGTGAATTGGACCATGGCCAACTCGGCTGGATTGTGTGCTCTCTGTCACGGCAGTAACGTCAATACCATGAACTGGAACACTACCGAAGCAAATCTTTGGGTCGGCACCAACGGCCATGCTAACGCGGTTGTCGGCGGCACCGGTACCGGCAGTGCCAACATCTACAGCCCGACCACCCGTGGAGAAGGGACTGGCTACGCCAATCCGAAGATGGGTTACCAGATGAATGGCTCCGGGGGGCCAGCGGGAGATACGGATCGCATGTGGGGCCTGCGTAATTACATGGGCAATAGTAACAACAGCACTGTAGGCAATATGACGGCCGATAATAATGCCGGGGTTTTCCCTTACGCCTCAGTTACCGCTACCGGACAAGTCCGCTATGCTTACCGGGCTGGTAGAGGAAGTGGTTACACCAGTGTTTGGGGTGTCGATCAGAGCACCTCGACCGCCCAGACCAAATACCACAACTTCAGCTGCAGTAAGTGCCACAACCCGCATGCCTCACGCCTGCCCAAGCTGATGATTACAAACTGTCTCGATGTGTCGAAGAATACATGGGATGATAACTTCCTTAACGATCCGGACTGGACCAGTGGCGCAGCAGAGGATGGAAAAGTGACTATGAACTGGTCTACCTCGACGGTATTTAAGCTAGGCGTGCGTAACGCAACCGGCAATAAAAGCAAGCAGTTTGCCTATGCAAAGAGTGCTCAGAACTGCCACCGCTTCGTCGATGCCAACGGCGACGGCACGATTACCACGACGGATGCCGGCGGCGACGAGCCGGGTTGGAATAAAGTCACCCCGTGGAAATAAGAGGATAGATAACCAACAAAGGAGGTTCCCATGAAACGCTACAGCAAACCGCAAGTGGTAGGGAGCAGCAACGTTCATCCCTGCTAAATAAACAAGAAAAGGCCGGGTGCAAACCCGGCCTTTTCTTTGTCAATTGTCCCCGTAAGTTATGTTATTTTAAACCCTGTTGGGACGCAGGTAGATCAGCGGTGTTTATGTCGAGGCAGGAGTCCATTATGTCGAAAAAATTCAAATCCCTGAGCGCTCTGTTGAGCCTCTTTTTGCTTCTGTGTACTTTTGGTTGTGACCGGAAAGCGGAGGCTCCCGTTGTTCTGCTCCCCACTCCGGTTCCGGCCGCAAATAATTCCACGCTGAGTCTGCTGCGCGAACCAATAGTCTTGCACCGCAGCGAATTGCTTTCAGGCGCCCTGCCCGTTTGGCGGCAGTACGCGGCCCAGAAACCGACCTTGCTGCTCCTGAGCAACAGCCCCTTTACCTTGCCGGTACCGGAGTCGTTGCGCCTTGAGACCGATACTCTGGCCATCATCGGGTCGGCGGAAGAGATTGCCAGCCGCAGTCATCCCGGTTGTTCGGATCTTCTATTTGTCCCAGATATGACCCTTGATATCCCCTTGCGTCTCGGTTGGTTTAAACAATTTGTCTGGGCCGTCCCGACTATGGACCCCGAAACCCCCCCGCAACTAGAGACGCTGCGCGATCAGATGTTGGCCACAGGATTGATCGCAAATGAGGAATCGGTATCGATCATCGGCAAGACAATGCCGCGGGCGTTGCCGGTTTCGATGGAGCTGCGCGGAACCCCGACGACCTTGGCCCTGCTCGACCAATTGCCGGTTATCGATGGCCCGGTTGTGCTGCATATTGACCTCAGCTATTTTCAGGGACTCTACAAGAGCGAGGTCGCAACACCTGTTCTCGGTCTGGTCGCCCAGACCTTGACAACGCTGCGCGACAAAAATATTCAAGTGTTGGCGGTGACCTTCTCCTATGGCAACCTCGATTCGCGCATCGCCTTAGATGTTCGATTTCAAGGCGATCTGCTCGCCGAGTTGCTGGCTGATCCCCAAGTTTTATCTGCCCCCCTCGCCTCTCCCTGGAAAGAGCAGAAGGACATTCTTTACCTGAAGGACTTCTTCAAGAAAGAGATGATTCTGGAACGGGCAAAAGCACAGGAAAGCGCCTTTCCTGCTGCCCCCTTCGTTAAATTCAACCTCTTTCGTGCTGAGGCCGAGATGAATCACGGGTCGCTGGCCTTGGACTATTTTGCAGCTGCGGTCAAACTGGATAAGGTCTACGCCGTGGGATACCTGGATCTGGCAGATTTGGCCTTTAATCGAAATCGGCCCGATGAGGCCTTGCGTATGCTGCGCCTGGCCAATGTCGTCTGGCCCGAAGATATTCACATCCGCCTGCAGATGGCTCAACTCGCGAACCAGCTCGGCGATCGCAGGACGGCATTGCATCTGGTGGAACAGTTGCAGGCACTCACCTGGTCGCCGATCTACTATCCGGAGATGCCAGGGTATTTACAAGGTTTTGCAAAGTTTCTACAGGAAGAGCCGGCGCCGGGGGCATCGACACCCCCGATGCAACCGAGCCCGGCTATGAAGAGCAAGTCCGGCAATGGCCCCAACTCAGTCCAGGGCACTGGGCTGCCGACAGGACATCCCTAATGCGTACTGTAGTTGTCGTGATGTTATCGCGTGAGATGATGGGCAGAGACCTGAGGCATGCTGCTCTTTTTCTCAAAAGACCTTGGTGAGCCAGCGCAGGGCGAGAAAGAGGCCGGCAGAGGCGCCGAGGGAGGAGAAGAAGAAGACGAGGAGGACGCGGGTGACGCGGTTACCCCACCAGCCGCGCATGGTGACGACATCGTCGCTGACGTGTTCGAGGTCGCGGACTGTCGGCGGTACAATCCAGGCCTGGGTGAGGCCGGTAAAGAAGCCGACGCCGAGGGCCGGGTGGAGGGTGGTGATCGGCGCGGCGACAAAGGCGGTGAGGATGGTGAGAGGATGGCCAAGAGCGACTGCAGTACCGATGGCGGAGAGGGAGCCGGTGGCGAGGATCCAGGCGAAGGCGGCATCCATGAGCCGGCCTTTATCCCCAAGGAAGAAACCGGCGATAAAGACGGCAACGATGGCGCCCGGAATCAGCCAGGCGGAAGCGCGGGCGATCAAGCCCGGCTCGGGAATGAGTTCGAGGGGGCTGATATCGTCAAGCGCATCGTTGTCAAAGTAACGGAGGATTCCCGGCACATGCGCGGCGCCGACCACGGCGACGACTTTGCAACCACTGGCGTGACGAATATTGTGCGCCATGTAACGATCACGTTCATCGATGAGGATGGCTTTGACCGAGGGGAGGGCGCTCCCCATCTCTTCGATCATACCGTTGAGGGCGTCGGATTGCCGCAGGCGGGCCAATTCTTTTTCGTCGATCTTGGTGCTGTCGAAGAGGCCGGAGAGGAGGGCGGCCATGATGCTGAGCCGTTTGCCGAAACCGGTCATGCGCCAGGCACGCAACAGGGTGGTGCGAATGTTGCGGTCGACAAGGCTGAGGGCGATACCGTTCTCTTCAGCGGCAGTGGCGGCGGCCAGCAATTCGGCACCGGGGCGCACGCCGGTCTGCATCCCCATCCGTTTCTGAAAGGAGACGAGGGCGAGGTTGGCGAGAAGGAAGGATCCCTGGCCGCTGCGGATGGCTTGGACGAGATTGAGCGATTGCCAGCGGGAATCGTCCTTGAGGGCCTGATAACGCTGACTGTCGAGTTCGACACAGACACGATCCGGTTCTTCGCTGGCAATGGTCTGGCGCACCATGTCGACCGATTCCTGCGAAACGTGAGCGGTGCCGATCAGGATGATTTCGCGACCGGGAAGATAGATGCGGTGCAGGTCTGTTGATGGGTTCATGAAGGGGGAGGGCCTTTTATGGTGAAATGAATGAATATATTGGTCTTGCAGGATGTGAGAAAGGGCGCCGGTAGTGACCGACACCCTTTCTTTTTTACTCTCCGCGCCTGCCGTGGGTTGGTTTGGCCTCACAGCGATGACTATGAGGTGGGACCGTTTGTTGTTGCTTCAGACTTCCCACTCGTAGCTGTGGGCTTGCACACCGCAACCCTGAAACAATCCCGATGTTGCATTATTCCGCGTGGGCGTTTACGTCCACACATGCAGGGCAGAGAACTTATCTCTTGATTTGAAGTATATGCCGACCCTTGGTGCGTTGCAACCCTCTTTGTAAAATTTTTCCTCTGAACCCCCTGCTTCGCCCGGTAGCATTGGAGTATAGAGCTGTGTTAATTTGCTCCGCATGGACAAGAAGCGGCTAGAAATCGACATAGAAGGGCTGGTGCAGGGGGTCGGTTTCCGGCCTTTTGTCGCCCAATTGGCGTCGCGTCTGGGGCTGACCGGCACGGTCGGCAATGACGGGCGCGGGGTGGTGATTGCGGTCCAGGGTAACGTCGAAAACCTCGATCTTTTTTTAACGGCGCTGCGAGCAGAATCTCCCCCCCTTGCCCGGATCGAACGCTTGCAGCTCACCTCTCTCCCCACGCAACCGGAAGAGTTCTTCGTTATCCTTGCTTCCTCCGGCGACGGTGACAAGGTCGCGGCGATTACCCCGGATGCCCACCTCTGTGACGATTGCCTCGCTGAACTCCTTGATCCTGACGATCGCCGCTATCACTACCCCTTTATCAATTGCACCAACTGCGGTCCGCGCTTTTCGATCATTACCGGCATCCCCTATGATCGGCCGCAGACGACGATGGCGGAATTCCCTCTTTGTCCGGCCTGCGCCGCCGAATACCGGAACCCGGCTTCGCGCCGCTACCATGCCCAGCCGATCGCCTGCCCGGCATGCGGCCCGCAGTTGAGCCTCCTTTCGTTTGCCGGCATTCCTCTGGAGGGAGATCCTCTCGCCGAGGCCATCGCGCTGTTGCAGGCCGGCAAGATTGTCGCCATCAAGGGGCTGGGCGGCTACCATCTTGCCGTCGATGCGGAGAATGACGGAGCAGTAGCGCGGTTGCGACAGCGAAAGCGGCGGGATGAAAAGCCCTTGGCGCTGATGGTCCCTTCCCTGGCCGGGGCACACGCTCTGGCGCAGATCAGCCCGGCTGAAGGGCGCCTGCTGACCAGTGTTGAGCGCCCGATCGTCCTGTTGTCGGCGAAAGCCCACCCGACTCTTTCTCCCGGCATTGCTCCGCGCAACCGTTACCTCGGCATCATGCTCCCCTATACCCCCCTGCATCATCTCCTCCTGACTCTCGGCAGTTTTTCCGCTCTGGTCATGACCAGCGGCAACCACAGTGACGCGCCGATCGCCGCTGACGATGCCCAAGCTCTGGATGAACTCGGGAGCATTGCCGATGCCTTTTTGCTCCATAACCGGCGCATTCATACCCGTATCGACGATTCGATCGCCCGCGTCCTCGCCGATAAGCCGCTCCTGTTGCGCCGCGCCCGCGGCTATGTCCCGCGCGCCGTGGTTCTCCCGATCAGTTCCCCACCAATTCTCGCGCTGGGCGGAGAATTGAAGAATACCCTGTGTCTGACCCGCAACGATCGCGCCTATCTCAGCCAGCATCTCGGCGATCTCAGTAATCTGGAGAGCTGCGCCGGCCATGTCACCATGGGTGCGCACCTGCAACATCTTCTTGAGCTTCATCCGACGGTGGTGGCCCACGATCTCCATCCGGATTACCAAACGACCCGCCTCGCTGAATCCCTGTCCGGCATCCAGCGCATCGCCGTGCAGCATCATCATGCTCATCTCGCCAGTTGTCTGGCGGAGAATGGCCAGAGCGGCCCGGCCCTCGGGGTGATCTTCGACGGCCTCGGTTACGGCGCGGACGGGACGATCTGGGGGGGGGAGTTTTTGCTCGGTGATCTTGATGATTTTCGTCGCGTCGCTTATTTCGCTCCGACAGCGATGCCGGGAGGGGATCTGGCAACCCGGGAGCCGTGGCGGATGGCGCTCGCTTACCTGCAGCAAGCTTATGACCGCGACTATCCCCGTCTCCCGTTTCTGCAGGAAATTGCGCGTCGCGACGAACAGCTGGTGGTGACGATGATCGAAAAGGGGATCAATGCTCCCTTGAGCTCCAGCTGCGGACGCCTCTTTGATGCGGTGGCTGCGCTGATTGGTCTGCGCAATCGCGTCAGCTATGAAGGACAGGCGGCGATTGAGTTGGAGATGGTGGCGGAGATGGGCGACTATCCGCCTTATCCGATCACCCTTGACCGTGTTGCCGACGCCATCGTCTTTGCTCCGCAGGTGATGATCCGGGCGATCGTTGACGACCTGATTGCCGGCATCCCGATGGGGGAGATCAGCGCCCGTTTTCACGCCACTTTGGTGGACGTTGTTGTCCGAGTTTGCGCCCGCGTTCGCGTTGTCAGCGGCATCAACACCATCGCTCTCTCCGGCGGCGTCTTTCAAAATTGTCTGCTGACAGAAACGGTCATTGTCAAATTGGAACAGAGTGATTTTTCTGTCCTCACCCATTCCCTCGTCCCCCCCAACGACGGCGGCTTGAGTCTCGGTCAGGCCGCCGTGGCTGCGGCGCGATTGCAAAATCCTGGGTGAAGCAGCTCTTTATCGAGAGTGAAATTATTTTTTAATCCAGCTGATAAGCTTGTTCTTGCACCTTGACCGCCACTGATGGCGGGTGCTAATATCCGCAGCGTCCTACGGCAGGAAACCGGTTTATCGCAACGCTTCGCGTTTGCTGGAAATCGGTTTTTTTATCTCTGTCTGCTCTCACTCTGACCCTGGTGAAATTGTCTATCTATATGGAACCCACCCCCTTCGTTCACCTTCATCTGCACAGTCAGTACTCCCTCCTCGACGGCGCCATCCGTATCGGCGATCTGATCAAGAAAGCCAAGGAATACGGCATGCCGGCCGTGGCCCTCACCGATCATGGCAACATGTTCGGGGCGCTGGAGTTCTATCTGAAGTGCAAGGAGGCGGGGATCAAGCCGATCGTCGGCTCCGAGGTTTATGTCGCCAGCGGTTCCCGTTTTGCCAAGGAAGGGAGTGAGGATGCCTCGGGCTATCATCTTGTTCTCCTTTGTCAGAACAGCGTCGGCTACCGCAACCTGTCCTATCTCGTCTCGGCCGGGTACAAGGAAGGTTTCTACTACAAGCCCCGCATCGACAAAGAACTCCTGGCCCAGCACAGCGAAGGGTTGATCTGCCTCTCCGCCTGTCTTGGTGGCGAAGTGCCGGTCCTGGCCGGCCAAAACAAGATGGAGGACGCCAAGGCAACCGCAGCCTGGTATGCCGCCCTCTTCCCTGGCCGTTACTATCTGGAACTGCAAGAGAACACCATCCCTGAGCAGCGCATCGCCAATGATCGCCTGATGTCGATTGCCCAGGAACTCGATCTGCCGCTGGTGGCGACCAACGATTGTCATTACCTCAATAAAGAGGATGCCCGGGCCCACGAAGTCCTCCTCTGCATTCAGACCGGCAAGACCATCACCGACCCCAAGCGGATGCACTTCTCTGCGGCTGAATTTTATCTCAAATCATCAGTGGAGATGATCGCTGACTTTGCCTATGCACCGCAGGCTCTCGCCAACACGTTGACGATTGCTGATGCCTGCGATCTCGATCTCGGCAAGTTCAAGGATTACCACTTTCCGCACTTTGAAGCGCCGCCCGGCGCGACGCACGACGATCTCCTGGCCAGCGAAGCGCAGCAGGGGCTGGAAGAGCGTTTTCAGGTCATCCGAGGGCGCCAACCCGACTTCTCAAGCGAGCAGGAAGGAGCTTACCGCGCCCGTCTGCAGCTGGAACTCGACTGCATCAAAGAGATGGGCTTCCCGGGCTACTTCCTGATCGTTGCCGACTTTATCAACTGGGCCAAGGATCAGGGGATTCCAGTCGGGCCGGGGCGCGGCTCGGCGGCCGGTTCCCTGGTCGCTTATGCCCTGCGTATTACCGATCTCGACCCGCTCCCCTACAATCTCCTCTTTGAGCGCTTTCTCAATCCCGAACGGATCTCCATGCCCGATATCGACGTCGACTTTTGTCAGGATCGCCGTCAGGAGGTCATCGACTACGTGACCGGCAAATACGGTCGCGACAAGGTCTGCCAGATTATCACCTTCGGGACAATGTCGGCGCGGGCGGTTATCCGAGATGTCGGGCGCGCCCTTGATCTCCCTTATGGTGAAGTCGACCGCATTGCCAAACTCGTCCCCGAGGTCCTTGGCATCAAGCTCGCCGATGCGATCAAGCAGGAAGCGAAGCTGACCGAGGCGGCCACCTCCGACGCGCGGATCAAGGAACTCCTCGATATCGCGCTGCGTCTCGAAGGGTTGGCCCGCCACGCGTCGACCCATGCCGCCGGTGTCGTCGTTTCTCCTCATGCCATGGAGGAGTTCTGCCCGGTCTATCGCGATAAGAACGGTTCGATTACCACCCAGTATTCGATGAAGTATGTCGAAAAGATCGGCCTGGTCAAATTCGACTTCCTCGGCCTCAAGAACCTGACGGTCATCGCCAATGCCGTCAAGCTCATCCGCGACAACAAGGATCCGGCCTTTGACATCACCACCCTGCGCGATGACGATGTCGCCAGCTACGAACTGATCTCCGCCGGCAACACCACCGGCGTCTTCCAGCTCGAATCGAGCGGGATGAAGGAGATGCTGGTCAAACTCAAACCGTCCTGCTTTGAAGATATCATCGCTGCCTGCGCCCTGTATCGTCCCGGCCCCTTGGGTTCGGGGATGGTCGACGACTTTATCGAACGCAAGCACGGGCGGAAGAAGGTCGTTTACGATCTCCCCGAGCTCGAACCGATCCTCAAGGATACCTACGGCGTCATCGTTTACCAGGAACAGGTCATGCAGATCGCCCGCACCCTCGCCGGTTACTCTCTCGGCGGCGCCGACCTGCTCCGTCGCGCCATGGGGAAGAAGGATCCGCTGGAGATGGCGAAGCAGCGCGATATCTTTTTGGCGGGGTCGGATCAGAACGGTTTCGATCACAAGACCGCGGCGGCGATCTTCGACCTGATGGCCAAGTTCGCCGAGTACGGTTTCAATAAGTCGCATTCGGCGGCGTATGCGCTCATCGCTTATCAGACCGCTTATCTCAAGGCGCACTATCCGGTCGAGTTCATGGCGGCGCTCCTCACCGAAGATATGTCGAGTACCGATAAAATCCTCAAGAATATCAATGACTGTCGGGAGATGGGGATTGAAGTTCTGCCACCGGATATCAATCTCTCTGATGCTTCTTTCTGTGTGCGGGAGAATTCGATCCGCTTTGGACTCGGGGCGGTCAAAGGGGTCGGGGGAGGAGCGATCGAAGCGATCGTTGAGGCGCGCCGTGACGGACTCTTTACCGATCTTGCCGACTTTTGCGACCGGGTCGATCTGCGCAAGGTCAACAAGCGCGTTGTTGAAGCCTTGATCAAATGCGGCTCCTTCTCCACTATCGGCGCGCGGCGTTCCCAACTCCTTGCTACCCTCGAAGAGAGCATGGCGATCGGCCAGAAGATTCAGCAGGAGCGGGAGAGTGCGCAAAGCTCCCTCTTTGGTGAGGAAGAGGTCGTTCGGGTCGGGAATCACGGGCGCTTGATTATGCCGGATATCCCCGAGTGGGATGAAAAGACCCTGCTCAACTTTGAGAAAGAGGTTCTCGGTTTCTTTATCACCGGTCACCCCCTGCAGCGTTATAGCGATGCGATCAAGCGTCTCACCACCTGCACTCTGGGTGAACTCGGTGAGCAACGCCATAAAGCCGAGGTGCGCATCTGCGGCATCGTCTCGACCCTCAAGGAGACGATTACCAAAAAGGGTGACCGCATGGGCTTTGCGACGGTAGAGGATTTGACCGGCATGGTCGAGGTTATCGCCTTTCCGGAAGTTTATGCGGCGGCGCTGGAACACCTCAAAGGCGAGGATCCGCTCCTGATCACCGGCACCATCGATCTCGGCGAGAAGGGGGCTAAGGTGCTGGCAACCGAGATCGTCGCCATGGCCGATGCCCTGCAGCGGGCGACGCGCCGCGTCCTTTTCCGTTTCTCGGCGCCGGGGGTCGATCAAGAGCGGATTCAGACGCTGCGTGCCCTTTGTCTGCGTCATCCCGGCAAATGCGAAACCCGCCTGCATCTGACCATCCCGAATCGCAGTGAAACGATCATTCGTCTCGCCGCGGCCTGCCGGGTGGCAGCGACCGATGAACTTTTGGCTGACGCTCAGGAGCTTTTTGGTTATAACGTAGTTTCTTTTGAGTAAATAAGCTATTATCCTGCCGTTTATTGCCCTTGAGCAGCTAAGTAAGGAGATACTCTATGCAGTTTTATCTGGATTTTGAAAAACCTTTAGTCGAACTTGAGCAGAAGATCCTGGAACTAAAGGGGTATTCGACGGACAAAGTCAATTTTTCTGCAGACATTAAGAAGCTGGAGAAGAAGGCGGTACAGCTGCGCGAAGAGATCTTTGCCAATCTCACCCGCTGGCAACGGACCCAGTTGGCGCGCCATATCAACCGTCCCTTTACCCTCGATTATATTCAGCACATCTTTACCGACTGGTTCGAGGTGCACGGTGATCGTAATTTCCGTGACGATCCGGCTCTGGTCTGCGGTTTTGCCCGCTTTGACGGCGAAGCATGCTGCGTCATCGGCCACCAGAAGGGGCGCGACACCAAGGAGAAGGTCTACCGTAACTTCGGCATGCCGAATCCGGAAGGGTATCGCAAGGCGCTGCGGGTCATGCAGATGGCCGAGCAGTTCGGACTGCCGATCTTCACCTTTGTCGACACCCCCGGCGCTTATCCCGGCATCGGCGCCGAGGAGCGCGGCCAGGCGGAAGCGATTGCCCGCAATCTTCGCGAGATGGCAGCACTCAAGGTGCCGGTCATTGTCACCGTCACCGGTGAAGGGGGCTCCGGCGGCGCCCTGGCGATTGCCGTCGGCAATCGGGTGATGATGATGGAATACTCGGTTTATGCGGTTATCTCTCCGGAAGGGTGTGCTGCCATCCTCTGGAGTGACGGCAGCAAGGGTCCGATCGCCGCCGAAGCATTGAAATTGACGGCGACCGATATCATGTCCCTCGGCTGTATCATCGACGATGTCATCCCCGAGCCCATGGGGGGCGCCCACAATGACGTGGTTGCAGCTGCAGCTTCGGTGAAGAAATACCTGAAAAAGCACCTCAGCGAATT
>JAXMLA010000032.1:0-26904 GCA_034370465.1 Desulfuromonadales bacterium | reverse complement strand
GGTCGGTTCGAGGAGTCCTTCCATGGCATTGCGAATGTCAGCAACCGCATCGTAAATGATGGTATAGAGACGGATATCGACCCCTTCGCTCTCGGCCAGGGCCGCAGCCTTGGCTTCCGGACGAATATTGAAGCCGAGCACAATCGCATCCGAAGCGGAGGCGAGAGTAATATCGCTCTCGATAATGCCGCCGACCGCGGTATGAATAACGACCAGACGGCAGGCCTCCGTCGACAGCTTCAGCAAGGAATCCCGTACCGCTTCCACCGAGCCCTGCACGTCACCCTTGATAATAACTTTGAGTTCTTTTGCTTCGCCCTCTTGAATCCGGGCATAGAGTTGTTCAAGCGAAATTTTGCTGTGTTTGGCGAGTTCGACTTCGCGCAGCTTCTGCTCACGATGCTGGGCCACATCGCGAGCCATGCGCTCGTCTTCAACCGCATAGAAGGTATCGCCAGCGCCCGGCACACCGGTTAAACCGGTGACTTCGACCGGAACCGAAGGACCAGCGGCATCAAGACGGTTACCGCGATCATCGGTCATGGTGCGGACGCGACCGTAATACAGGCCGGAGACAACAGGATCGCCGATCTTCAACGTCCCTTCCTGGACCAGAACCGTGGCTACCGGGCCGCGCCCACGATCGATACGGGCCTCGACGATCGTCCCTTTCGCCCGTTTGTTCGGGTTCGCTTTCAGGTCAAGAACTTCAGCCTGAAGCAGGAGCATTTCGAGCAACTGTTCAAGATTCGTCCGCTGCTTGGCGGAAACTTCACAGAAGATTGTCTCGCCGCCCCAGTCTTCGCTGACCAATCCGAATTCCGTCAATTCCTGCTTGACGCGGTCGATGTTAATGTTGGGTTTGTCAATTTTATTGATAGCGACAACGATCGGCACACCGGCTGCTTTGGCATGGTTGATCGCCTCGCGGGTTTGCGGCATGACTCCGTCGTCAGCAGCGACAACAAGGATAACGATATCCGTGACTTTGGCACCACGGGAACGCATCGCCGTAAAGGCTTCATGACCGGGGGTATCAAGGAAGGTAATCTTGCGCCCGTTCAGTTCAACATCGTAAGCACCGATGTGCTGAGTGATGCCGCCAGCTTCCCCATCGGTAACATTGGCGGTACGAATAGCGTCAAGCAGACTCGTCTTACCATGATCGACATGACCCATGATCGTCACAACCGGCGGACGGGGCTGCAAATTTTCAGCTTCCTCCACATCCGTCTGTTTGATCACGGTGGCATCAAGAATGGTATCCTCGTCAAAGGCGACGTTTTCAACTTCATACTGAAAGTCGGCGGCAAGGATTGCGGCGGTGTCAAAGTCCAAAGGATGATTAATCGTCACCATCGTCCCCTGGCGCATCAACTCCTTGATCAAATCATTCGCTTTGACCCCCATGCGCTTGGCAAGTTCGCCAACGGTAATCGCATCGCTGATGCGGATAATCCGTTTGATTGCCTTGGAGACCGTCAACTCGGTCTTCTTGGCAACCGGCTTCTGAGCCCGTTTCTGCCGCCGTTGACGATCGCCGTGATCCGGCTCAAAGACATCACGCCGGCCAACGCGACCTTTAGCGCCCGCACCATCGGCTGTCGGCCCGGCAGTATAGTCAGTCTTACCTTTAGATTTCTTTTTACCCCGGACCTCTTTCCCTGGAAAGAGGTCCGCAGGAGGGGGAGCCATGCCCGGACGGGAAGGGCCGCCACCAGGACGACCGGCGCCGCCGCCAGGGCCACCCGGACGGGGCGGGCCACCGGGACGACTCCCCGGGCCACCAGCACCGGGCGGTCCGCCAGGACGGGAAAACCCTCCCGGGCGTTCAGCTCCCCTCGGGCCGCCAGGGCCACCAGGGCCACCGGGACCGGCCGGACGCGATGGCGCACCATCCGGACGGGGCGGACGAGCCGCACCCTCGGGACGGGGCGAAGGGGGACGACGATCGGCAGGACGCGCACCGGACTGATCACCCGGGCGGGCAGAACGCGGATTATTATTAATGAATTCTTCGCGACGGGGCGGTGCAACCGGAGGGGGAAGCTCGACACGGCCAAGGATGCGAGCCCGGCCGGGAACATGCTTCTCGACCTGGGTCATATCGTGCAATACCGGTGTGTGCTTGGCTGTCTTGTCGACAACAACAGCTTCGCCGGAAGCCGTAACTTCTGCCGCAGGCGCCGCAACGACAGGGGCAGATCCTTGTTCACCTTGGGGAGCAGCTGATGCCGTCGGCGCCACAGTGACCGGAGCTTCGACTTTCGCTTCCACTTTAGGCTTTGGCACGGGCTCTGAAGTCCCCCTGACCGCAGCAGTTGCTTCGACGACTGCAGGCTTGACCACGATCTCTGCCGCTACGGGCGGAGTGACTGCCGGAGCCGCAGGCGGGGCAACCGCGACAGGAACTTCAGCAGGGGGAGCCGCCTCAACTTCAGGCACGGCATCCTTGCGGCGGCGACGAATTATCCCGCCGCTGATCCGCTCTTCATCAACCTTCTTGTCATTTTGAGCCGCGGCCTCGAACTTCTTGAGATCGCCCTCTTCCAGGACACTCTGGTGACTCTTGGCGTCGATTCCGGCCTTATGCAGACGCTCGATCATCTCTTTGTTTTCAAGTCCGAGTTTCTTGGCCAGTTCGAAAACTTTTGTCTTTCCCATCAATACTCCCCTGCAATTCGCTGGTAACGTTCCAGCTCGACTCTGATCGCTGCTGCGAGCGATCCTGGCACCAAAGCAAGGACGCTCCGTTGCCCCGTCCCGAGAAGACGGCCGAGAAACTCTTTTTCAAACATTCGATAATAACGGACAGATCGGTTGGTGGCACGACCAATCACTTTTTGGCCGATGCCGTCGGAGACGTCGCTGGCAATCACAACAAAAGCCAGAGGCGCCCCCGCAGAAAGACGATCAAGAATCAGACTGCTTCCGGAAAGGAGCTGATGCGCTTTACGCGCCATGCCGATCAAGCCGCTGATTCGATCTTGAATCTGTCGGGATAGTTCCCGGGAGATATAATCATCAGCAACCGGCAGCAGTTCCCGTTTAAAGGTTCGGGAAAACTGGCGGCGGCGGATGGCTTCGGCAATACAGGCAGGATCGACACAGGTATAGCCACCGCGCCCCGGCAGCTTCCCTTTGTAATCGAGCAGTAGTTCGCCCTGCGGCGACAGAACGAAACGCAGCAGATCTTTGCGGGCAAAAGCCTTGCGGCACCCAAGGCAGGTGCGCTGTGGGCCGCGTTCTTCGTCAGAGGTCAATCCTTGACCTCTTCGTCAGCCACGCCTGAATCCGGGGCTTCGTCGCCAGAGACTTCGTCTCCGGCAAGTTCCTCCCCCGCGATATTCCCGTCGACAAGCTCTTCATCTTCGCCAGAGTCTGCATCTTCGTCGCTACCGTCCAACTCGGCCTGCGCTTCGGCGGCGCGGGTCTCGCTCTTGATATCGATCTTCCAGCCGGTCAACTTGGCAGCAAGGCGGACATTTTGCCCCTTCTTGCCGATCGCCAAAGAGAGCTGGTCGTCCGGCACGATAATTTCCAGGGACTGTTCCTCGTTGTCAACATAGACCCGGTTGACTTCCGCCGGAGCAAGAGCAAAGCAGGAGAAGCGGGCAATATCAGGGGTCCAGGGGATGATATCAATCTTTTCGCCACGCAGCTCCGAGACAACATTCTGCACCCGGGCGCCGCGCATCCCGACACAAGCGCCGACCGGATCGACATCAGGATCATGGGAAACGACCGCAATCTTCGCCCGGCTCCCCGGCTCGCGCGCGACCGCCTTGATCTCGACAATCCCTTCGGCAATTTCCGGCACTTCCGACTTAAAGAGGGCGGCAACCACACCGGGATGGGTACGGGAGATAATAATTTGTGGCCCCTTGGTCGCCATGCGGACATCGGAGATGTAAGCGCGGACCCGATCGCCCTGGCGGTAATTCTCGCGGGGGACCTGCTCCTTCTGCGGCAGCAACGCTTCCGCGCGACCAAGATCAATGACCAGATCACCGCGCTCATAACGACGCACGATGCCATTGACCATCTCGCCAATCCGATCGCGGAATTCATTGTAAATTCCATCCCGCTCGGCTTCACGCACCTTCTGGATAATGACCTGTTTCGCAGTCTGAGCGGCAATACGGCTAAAGCTGCCGGCATCGAGCTTCATGCCGAGGGAATCGCCGACCTCAACTTCGGGGTCAATTTCGTGCGCCTCAGCGAGATCGATCTCTTTGTAGGAATCGAGGACTTCGTCGACAACCGTCACAAATTCGAAGAGTTCCACTTCACCGAGTTCATCATTGTAATGCGCTTCAAGCTCGCGGGTATTTCGATATTTTTTATTGGCGGCAGAAAGGACGGCAGATTCGAGGGCCTCGACAAGAATGACGCGATCGATCCCTTTTTCTTTAACCACCTGATCGATTATATGATTGAGATTTGCCAACATCGGTCTGACTCCTCTTTACAGTCTCGGCGAAAAGACAGATCAAAATTCGCCATTATGAAGCTGCCCGCCCAAAAGGCGGCAACTGTTAAAATTCTAATTCGAGATTTGCCTTAGCAATCGCTGCCAGCGGAAAGCTGACAACACCGCCCTTTTTATCGTTCTGCTCAAGACTGACCATCTCATCCTGAAAGCTGCGCAAGATGCCGACAAAGGTCTTGCGCTCGTGCCCGCGACCATCCGGATCAAGTTTTTCATAGGTCTTGAGTTTGACCAGTCGACCGATAAACCGCTCATAATCGGCCGCTTTCTTAAGCGGGCGATCGAGCCCCGGTGAAGAGACCTCCAGATGATACGCCGCCGAAACCGGATCTTCAACTTCCAGGATTGCAGAGACCTCGCGACTGACCCCGGCGCAGTCATCAAGCGTGACGCCGCCTTCCTTATCAATAAAAAGGCGCAGAAACCAGTCGCGGCCCTCGCGCTTAAACTCAAGATCGACCAACTCCATGGACAACTCGTCGAGGACCGGCTTGACGAGGTTTTGAACGCGATCATGTACACTTTCGCTATCCATACTACCCCAGAAAATAAAAAAAGTGAGCATGACGTGCCCACTTTGTGCCAGTGAACTAAACTTTACCGCAAAGTTACTACCACAGAGGACCGCTGCATGCAAGCATTTTTTTCAAATTGCCCCCCCTTGACAGGGGGCGATTTACTATTAAGTTGAGGAGAGAATAACCCATTAATAGGAGGTCTCTCGATGGTCTGCACGGGGAGAAAAAACTGTAATCCTACCGCAAACAAAACCCTTGACCTGATGCGATTCTTTACCGAGTTTACACTCTTGATCATCCTGTCGCTCTCCTTCCTTGCCGGCTGTAAAGAACAACCGGTGATCGAGGTTGTCGAATTCCCGCAATCCTTTGCCGACCTGGTCGACAAAGTTCAACCGGCAGTCGTCAACATCAGCACAACGACGACGGTCAGGGTTCCGGGGCACCCCTTTCAGCACTTCTTTGGGCAGAACCGCAACGATCCCTTTGGAGATTTTTTTGAGAACTACTTCGGGGCCGTGCCGGATCGTGAATTAAAGCAGCGCAGTCTCGGCACCGGTTTTATCATCGATCAGAACGGTTTGATCATTACCAATAACCACGTCGTGGAACGTGCCGACGAAATCAAGGTCAGTCTCACTGACCGTCGGGAGTTCAAGGCGGCCGTCATCGGCCGGGATCCCAAGACCGACCTGGCGCTGATCAAAATCTCGTCTCCCTTTGAGAAACTCCCCGTCCTCCTGCTCGGCAATTCGGACAATATCCGCGTCGGCGACTGGGTCCTCGCCATCGGCAACCCTTTTGGCCTGGAGCACACTGTCACCAAGGGGATTATCAGTGCCACCGGCCGGGTGATCGGCTCCGGAGCTTATGACAACTTCCTGCAAACCGATGCACCGATCAATCCCGGCAACAGCGGCGGTCCGCTTATCAACCTCCGCGGCGAAGTCGTCGGCATCAACACCGCCATCGTCCCCGGCGGCCAGGGACTCGGCTTTGCCATTCCCAGCAACATGGCAAAAGCGATTACCGCGCAACTCGCCGACAAAGGAGTCGTGACCCGGGGCTGGCTGGGTGTCAGCATCCAGAAAGTGACCCCCGAACTGGCCGCCTCCTTTGGTCGCCGTGATAGCCTGGGCGCCCTGGTGACCGACGTGGTGCCGCAAAGCCCGGCAGAACGGGTCGGGATCAAATCCGGCGACATCATCGTCGAATTTGCCGGACAAAAGATCAGGGAGGCTGGTGACCTTTCGCGGTATGTGGCCGAAACGCCGATCGACCGGGATGTCGTCATCAAACTCAGCCGCGCCGGACAGGAGGTCAACTTCAATGTCCGCCTGGAGGAATTTTCCGAAGAAAAAATCACCCGCCACAGCCATGCGACACAGGACAACTTGGGGATGGAACTGGCCGCCCTGGATGCCAACTGGCGGCGAAAATTAGGAATTCGCGATGTGGGCGGAGTGGTCGTTGTGACGGTGACGGCCGGAAGTCCCGCCGCCGCGGCGGGGATTGAGATTGGCGATATCATCAAAGAAGTGAACCGACGGCCGATCAAAACTCCGGACGAATTTCATGCGGCCTTCGGTGCGGGAGGGCCGGGACAATCTCTGCTCCTGCTGCTCAAAAAGAACGGGGGGACGGTCTATTTACTGCTTTGAAAAGTGTCGAGGATACCAAGGCTGAAAAACTGCTGGTATTTTTGGAAAATACGTTATATTTTTGCGCCATTAATACGTGGGAGCGACCCTCACCCGCCCCGCAAGGAGCGCATTTATGCAACGTATCATCGTCCTCTCCTTCCTGATCCTGACTCTCGCCCTGGCGGCGCAGGCCGAAAGCCGTTACGTCACCGACAAACTGGTTATTGCCCTGCGTCCTGCTCAGGATGACACCTCCATCCCCCTGGAGTATTTGACGACCGGCATGCAGATTGAGGTGGTCAAAGATCTTGGCACCTTTCTCAAGATCAAGTCTCCGAGCGGCAAAATCGGTTTTGCCCGCAGTAAATATTTCACCCTGACACCACCGACAGAAACGACGGGAGCAAGCAGCGCCGTGCAGGAGCAACTGACAGCGGCGCAGCAACGCATTACCGAACTGAGCGCCGAACTAGAACAGTTGAAATCGACTCCGGCAGAGATCGCCACGCCCGGGGATTCGCAGGAATTGAAAAAGAGCCGCGCTGAAATTACGACCCTTCAGCAAAAACAGGATCAGCTGCAACAGGAAGTTGCCAAGTTGAAAGAAAATGCCAAGGAGAAAGGTCTCCTGCCGAATCTGACCGACATCAGTCAATTGCAATGGTTTCTGGCGGGTGCAGCCATCCTCCTTCTCGGCTGGTTTGCCGGCAAATCCTCCCGCTCAAAACGCCGCTACTGACCGCACTCTCCCCTCCCCTGCACCATTATTATTCAACCATCTCCGTTTCATAGCGCCAGATGCGCACGCCGGGCGACCAATAATCGGCCGCCAGACCGGCTTTGCGCTTGAGGTGCGTCAAAAAGAGCTGCGGTGTCGGCAATTCAGCCCAGACCGACGGCAAAAAAGTCCCGCGGCAGTGCCCCTGCGACAAGATCAATCCATCCACCCCGGGACGGAGTTGGGTCAGAAGATCAGCCTCCGAGCTGAAGGTCATGGCGACCGGCACGGTCAGCAGGGAGAGGTGAATCTCCAACTCTTCGACTTCATCACTGTGCACCGGCGGGAAACGGGGATCACGGAAAGCCGCGGCAAAAGCATTCTCGGCGACATCGACGGCGAGAGGGCGCCAGGCTTCAAGAGAACCGATACAGCCGCGTAGCCGGGCGTTTTTTTCCAGAGTGACGAAGCTGGCGCGCGGTACGACCAACTCTGCCGCCAACTCTTCCTGCACAACCTCGAGAGGGTGCCCCGTTTGCACCCCATGGCGAATCGATGCGCGCGCCAGATCGAGGAGAAGGAGCTGATCGGGTCGGGTCAAATGAACTTCACTCAAAACCGTAGGCTCCATAACCGACAACCCGATCCCGGTCGCCAGCAGTATCCCCGGAGTTACGCAGATCGTAAGGGGTGACGATTAATCTCAATTTTTTTGCCACCAGGAGCAGACCGCTCACCGGCAAGCGGCCGCAGGCATCGTGATAATCGATAGCTTCGGGATCAAGCTTTTCGATCGCCTGCGACGTCGCGGCATCATGCTCCTTCGCTGTCGCATAATCCTCATAGTGACTGAGATCAGAACTGATCACGACCAGCGTCTCCGGCCCGCCCCACACCGCCTCAATGACCTTGGCGACAGCTTCTGCCGGAGCATTACCGACGACAATCGGGACAAGGGAAAAATTGGACAACACCTCTTGGAGAAACGGGAGCTGCACCTCGAGACTGTGTTCGAGCGCGTGCGCCTTATCGAGAATCTGTACGCCCGGCAGGGACAACAGCGCGGTGCTTGCCGAACGATCGAGGGGGACGGAACCGAGGGGAGTGGAAAAGGAATCGGCACTGCTCAACGCCAGGCCCTGAAAGGCAAGACGGTGGGCGGGCCCGAGGAGGACAACTCGTTGAATCGTGTCACGACCGCAAGCTACGCGAGCATAAGCACTGGCGGCAATCGCCCCGGAATAGATGTAGCCAGCATGTGGTACGATAATCGCCTTCGGGCAAGGGGCGGAAACAACCGGCACGGCGCGAAGGAAGGAGGAGATAACAGAACGGAGCTGCCGGGGATCAGCCGGGTAGAAGCTGCCGTCCACAGCCGGGGGGCGGGTCGAAGTCATCGTTTCCTCCAACTCTGCAAAAAAATTACGACGCGGAACAACTCTTTCTTACCCTGAAAAGCTAGCATACGTTCCGGAAAAATCCAGCCATAGCGAGCAGTGCAAAGCTGATCTGGCGTTTTAGACCCGCGCCAGGGTGAAGGGGTATTCTTTCGTCCCGGCATTGGCAGAGAGCAGAGTCTCTTCGCTGGCGATGACCGAGATCGCACTCTGGCTGCGCCCTTCGAGCAGATAAAGCTCGGCCACGCGCATCAGATCGTTGCGGGTCACCGTCAGGAGGCGATCGCGGCGCTCTTGCCGGATCTCCAGTGTCAACCCCTGCTGCCCATTGGCAAACTCCTGGGCTCCACGGCCGCCGGGGGCAAGGGGGCGATCGAGATCGGCAAAGACCGCGAGCAGGGCTTCTTCGAGATCAACAGCGCTAAAACCGCCCGTTGCTCCCCACTGTGCCGCGGCGCTAAAGACTTCGAGAGTGCGCAGCAAGTGGGGATCACGATAAGAGAGGCAGGAGAAGAGGCCGGTCTCGGCATCGTAATTCGCCATCCCCCCGTAAGCCCCGCCCTTTTCGCGAATCTCCCGATGCAGATAAGCCGCCCGTAACATTTTTGCCAGCAGGGAAAGGGCCGCCCCGTCGGGATGGGTCAAGGGGACGCCGGTCCAGACCTGGGCGACAAAATTGACCGGGGTGTTAAAGCTCCAGCCGAGACGAACCGGCTGCGCCGATAAAGGCGGCGGGACACTACGGCTGGCCGGGAGGAGCGGCAGACGTTGTTGAAAGCGGGCCAAGGGGCCATCGATCGCGGCAAACTTTCCGGCTTCCGCTGTTACCCCGAGGCGCAGCGTCGAAGCATCGACCAAGGCGGCGGTGATTGCTGCCAGATCGCCGGCAAAACGGTTCAAGGTCTCGGCGCTGCCGGCCAACGAACGCACCCGTTGCAGCAAGGAGATCCCCCCCCACTCTTCCCGCTGGCGGGCCGCGACGGTCAGATGCGCTGCCGCCGCCCGGGCGGCATAACTGTGTCCGGACGTGACGATCGAATTTTCCAGATTGGCCTGAACTTGACCCAAAAGGGTCGACAAACGTTCGAGATCGCTGAAATCCGGGGAAATACAGAGATCGCCGAGGAGCGTGTAAAGCGCGTCCTGTAAAGGGAGAAGCGCCTTGCCGCGCAGCGCAACGACAGGAGTAAAGCGTTGCATCGAATGGAGATCGTCAAGGATTTCACAAGAGAAGGAAATTCCGCCAGTCTGAGCTTCGATCCGTTCGGCAATCTGCACGTAAGAAGAGCCGGCCGCGCCGACTTGCGGCAGGAGGGCACACCACAACGGCAGGAGCGGACGGAGAGTGGGCGGTACCCGTTCGGCAGCAAAGTGCCCGACCACATAACCGATACCGTTAGTCGGGGCGACAAAGTGGATAACCCCTTGTTCAACTGTCCCCTCAACCGGGGCGATAACTTCCTCGGTCCGGGGGATATCCGCACGCGTCAGGGTCGGCAAAGAAGAGAGGTCCTGTTCCCGCTCCTGCTCGGCCTGCAACTCCTGGGCGGCGGTCACTAACGCCTGGACCGCCGCAGCCGGCAGCCCGGCCTTGATCCGCTGCAACTCGGCGGCATTGGCGGCTTCTTCACGGGTGCGCAGCCCGGCATCAGGGGTCAGGGTCAAGGTGACGCGATGCGGATTATCGAGAAACCAGCGCTGGATGAGATTCTGCAAAAAAGGACCGGTCGCGATCTCCTGGCGCAAGCGCTCAAGATTGGCCCCCAACTGGAGTCCCGATAAGGGATCATCGTTATGCAGCCACGGGCCGAGCATGCGAAAGAGGAGGGAAAGGGCATAGGGATAGGAATTCCCGGTCACTTCGCGATGTTCAAATTCGAGGCGCTGGATCGCTCCGGCGATTCGTTCCGGAGTGAAACCCTGCGCCGCGACCTCGGCAAGAGTCGCCAAAATCAACGGTTCGACCTGTGCTGCACTGGCGCTGCTGCAACCCTGCAGGCCGACGGTAAAGGCGGTGGTGCGATTGTCATCGTGGTAGCCGCAACCGGGGGCAAGATTCTCGCCGAGGCGCGATTCCAGAAGGGCGCGATACAGGGGCGCCGCCGGATTGCCGATCAGGAGGCTCGACAGCAATGACAAAGCCAATCGTTCAAAGCTGTCGACGACATCGCAGGTCAGCCAGCCGACCTGGACAAAGGTCTTCCTCTCTGCCGCGTCTTCACTCTCAACCGGATAGAACTCGACCACCTGCCGCGGCGCCGCTAAACGCGTCTCCGGCGGGATCGCACTCTCTACCTGCCGCGACCCGAAGTGACAAAGGACCTCATCCTGAATCTGCTGCAGATGTCCTTCCAACGGGAGGTTGCCGTAGGTAAAGAACCAGGCGTTGGACGGGTGATAGTAATCGTCATGAAACGCTCGCAGCTCTTCCCAGGTCAACTTGGGGATCTCGGTCGGCTCCCCGCCGGAGTTAAAATGATAGGTCGTGTGCGGATAAAGAGCGCGGCTCATGCGCCGCGAAAGGAGTGAAGAGGGAGAAGCCATCGCCCCCTGCATCTCATTGTAAACAATCCCCCGGCGCTGCAGCGGTGTCGTCGGATCACCGGGATCGGTAAATTCGAGACGGTGTCCCTCCTGACGAAAATCCTCTTCCCGCAGCAACGGGAAGAAGGTCGCATCCAGGTAGATAGACAGGAGATTACGCACATCCTGCGGATTCTGGGACGCAAAGGGGTAGAAAGTCCAGTCGCTGGCGGTCATGGCATTCATGAAGGTATTGAGACTGCGCTTGATCATCGCGAAGAAGGGATCGCGCACCGGAAAACGCCGTGAACCGCAGAGGGTGGTATGTTCAAGGATATGAGCAACGCCACTGGAGTCGGCGGGCGGCGTACGAAAGCCGATCGCGCAGAGGTTATTACGATCCGGCGTCTGAATGTGGACATGACGCGCCCCGGTCACCTGGTGCTGTAACTGGATCAGGGTGGCGTTGAGTTCGGGCAGGGGGTGGATGGCACGGACGATATAGCCGGAAAAAGTCGAACCCGGCTGAAAAAGAGAAAGGGGCATCAGGGACTCCGGAAAATAGAAGGGGGGAGGATCAGGAACGGGGCTGCTTGATGAGAAATTCGCGAAACTCGCTGATGTCCTTGGTAACCGGGGCATAACCGGCAAGATTGATCGCCTCAAAGAGACTCTTTAGGGCCAGGTCGACTTCGCCGGTCAGATAATAAGCGCGGGCCGCGTGATAAAGGATGATCGACGACATCTCCTGCGTCAGCGGCAGGCTCCGGGCGGTATTCAGCGCTGCCAGGGCTTTGCGGCCATCCCCGGCGAGAAGGGCCAAAACCGCCTGAAGATCAGCGGCATAAGCTGAGGTCGGCGGCAGCATGGAAAGGAGAACCGGAACCTGCTCTCCCCCCTGCAGGCGGAAGGCTTCAAGCAGGGCAAGACGATAGGTCAGTTGATGCCGCAACTCGTCAGCAAAATTCTTCTCCTTGAGTGCGGTCCGATAAAAATCAGCAGCAACGGCGTAATTGCCCAGATGTTCCTGCACCATGCCGAGACGGAAATCGAGGGCGGGGTCGGCAGGGACCAGGAGTCGGGCCGCGCCATAAGCGTTGCCGGCCGCGGTATAATCCCGCCCCTGCCAGGCAAGATCGCCGGCGGCAAGGTGCATCTGTAACTGCGCAGAATGCTCCTCTTTGGTGGTGACAGAGAAGGAGCAAGCCGCCAGGAGCAGAAGCAGTGCGGCGGTGACGAGGAGTCGCCACCGCCGCAGAGGATTGCTGCATATACTGACTACCATCAGGAGACTGCTCACCGGTTTAAAGTTGAATCCCGGTTAAACGGAAAAGTGCTTCTTCGTACTTCTCGCCGGTTTTGCGGAGAATCTCTTCGGGAAGCGCCGGGGCCGGTGCGGTCTTTCCCCAATCGAGGGTTTCGAGATAATCGCGGAGAAACTGCTTGTCGAAACTCGGCTGCGCCCCACCTGGTTTATATTGATCTTTCGGCCAGAAACGGGAGGAATCCGGGGTAAGAGCTTCGTCGATCCAGAGGAGCTTCCCTTCATAGATGCCGAATTCAAACTTGGTGTCGGCAATGATGATCCCGCGCTCGGCAGCAATATCCCGGGCCCGGCTGTAGATCGCCAGGGTGGTGTCGCGAATCTGGGTGGCGATCTCTGCACCGCAAAGTTCGACGGTCGTGGCAAAGGAGATATTTTCATCGTGGGAGCCGAGATCGGCTTTGGTCGAAGGGGTAAAGAGCGGCTGCGGCAACTGAGCGCTTTCAAGGAGGCCGGCCGGCAGGGGAATACCGCAAATCGCGCCGGTCGCCTGATAATCCTTCCAGCCGGAGCCAGAGACATAGCCGCGGGCGATACACTCGACCGGCAGGGGTTTAGCCTTCTTCACCAACATCGAACGACCTTCAAGTTGCTGGCGGTATTTGTGCGTCTCCACCGGAAAATCGTCGACATCGACAGCGATGATATGGTTGGGAATGAGATCAACCATCTGTTTGAACCACCAGATCGAAATCTGGGTGAGGACCTGCCCTTTTTTCGGAATCCCTTCATTCATAATCACATCGAAGGCGGAAATCCGGTCCGAGGTCACAATCAGAAGATGCTCGCCAAGGTCATAGATATCCCGGACTTTACCGCGGGTGACGAGTTTAAGATCGGGGAAATTCGTCTGCATGATCACGGACATGTCGATTATCCTTTCTGGTCTGCGGCGACAGCGGCAGAATAATTGATTTGGGCCTTTTCCCGCAACTCTTTCAAAGCCTGTTCAAGGATTTCCTGTTTTTTACGATCGACCACCGCCTGACGCATTTCTTCGCGCACCGGCTCGGTCAAACCGGCCGGATCAGCATTCTGCCGTTCTTTCAGCTGGGCGACGACCACGGCACCGTCAACCTCAAAGGTCGTCGCCGGCGTCGGCGCGGCGCTGGTCAGAGTAAAGGCAGTGTTGCTCAGTTCTTCATGGGCTCCGACCATCGGTACAAAGAAGCTCCGGCTGCGGCTAAAGAGGCCGGTTTCACTTACCGGCAGCGAGCGCTTCCGGGCTGCGGCGGCAAGATCCTTGCTGACCAGGATCTCGGCTAGAATAAGTTTTCCCTCCGCTTTGGCGAGATCGGCCGATTTGCTTTGCCGATAAGCGGTCTCCACTGCCGGACGAACCTCGGCAAGCTCGGGAATATGGGCAGCGCGCTTCTCCTGCAGGGAATAGAACAAAAGCCCCTGCGGCAGGAGGGTGGGACGACCGATCTCCCCCGGTTGCAGGGCAAAGATTGCGTTCGTGACCTCTTTGCTCAGAGCGGTATTGGCGACAACCCCTTGGTCAACCGCAAAGAAAGGACTCTCCTGTACCGGCGTGGCAAATTCTTTGGCTATGACCTCCAGAGAACCGCCCTTACGATTGACATTGTAAAGGTCCATGCCCTTTTCCAGCGCCAACTCACGCCCCTTCATTTCCAGGGCGCCGGCCCGCACTTCTTCGATAACGGCAGTCAAAGGCTTGATCTGCGCGTCCTGACGGGCGCTGACACGAATGAGATGATAACCGAAATCGGTTGTCACCACCTGGCTGATCGCCCCGACATTCAAAGCAAAAGCAGCATTTTCAAAGGAGGGGACCATGGTACCGCGGCTGAAAAAGCCGAGATCACCCCCCTGCACACCGCTGCCGGGATCCTCTGAATGGCGTTTTGCCAAAGCGGCAAAATCTTCCCCCTGAAGGGCTTTTTCCCGCAGACTTTCAATAATCGCCCGCTTCTCCGCCTGCACCTCAGGGGTCGCTCCCTGCGGCACCCGGATCAAGAGATGGGCGGCGCGCACCTGCTCGGGGACTTCAAAGCGGTCAAGGTGACGCTGGTAATATTTTTCGAGATCGGTCTCGCTCAGTTCGACATTGGCGGAAAAGGGTGCGGTATCGACGAGCAGATAAGAAATTTTCGCGGTCTCCGGGAGACGGAACGCTTCCTTTCGTTCCGCAAAAAAACTCTCCAGTCCGGCCGGATCGATCTTCACCCGCTGGGCAAAGAGGGCGGGATCGAGCCGCAACAGGGCAAGATTTACCTTTTCGTTGCGTTCAGCGTACTCGGCAGCGACGTCCGCATCGGTCGCCACGGCGCCACCTTCCAGTGACTGCCGGGCCTTTTCGACGAAGAGTTCCTGCTCCTGCATCTTTTCAAACTGATCCGGCGTCATCCGTTGGGCACGTAAGACCTGCACATACTGATCGCGGCTGAAGACGCCGTTGACTTGAAAGGCCGGAATTTTGGCAATGGCATCGACAATCTCCTGCTTGCCGACTTTCAGCTTCATCCGCCCCGCTTCCTGCTGCAGCAGCACCTGATCGATCAAAGAATCCAGCGCCACCTTACGCAGATTGAGAGTGCTCTCGATCGCCGGGGTAAAGGCCTCACCGTAAAGATTTTGATACATCCGGTAGATATTTTCATAAGAACGTTGGAAGTCGCCCATGGAAATTGCCTGCCCGTTGATCTTGGCAGCAAAATCATCACCGGACGGCGCATCGTCGCCTTTGCCCCAGACAAGGAAGATTGTCCCGACAAAGGTGGCAATAATCACCCAAAAGACAATCTGCACCAAGAAAGATTTTTGCTTTTGACGAATAATTCCGAGCATTTAAGACTCCTTGCGGTAAACCGGCTTGATGATGGGCATAAAAAACTCCCCGATGTTAGACAAAGAGGGGGTATAATGCAACTCTCTTTTTAAGTATTTATCCTTGAAATGGCTGGATGATTTTGTTACGTTGAGCGACATTTTCCCGTATAGTGCAGACTCCGGCTAGCGCCGCGTCAAAAGGAGCAACAACCAAAAATGTTCAACATCTTCGATTATGTCCTCGGCATGTTCTCCAACGACCTCGCCATCGACCTCGGCACCGCCAACACCCTGGTCTACCTCAAGGGCAAAGGCATCGTCGTCAGCGAACCGTCAGTGGTTGCCGTCCAAAAAGATTATAACGGCCAGAAGAAAGTCCTGGCGGTCGGTTCCGAAGCCAAAAAGATGCTCGGCCGCACCCCCGGCAGCATCGTTGCCATTCGCCCGATGAAGGACGGCGTTATTGCCGACTTTGATATCACCGAAGAGATGCTGCGCCACTTCATCCTCAAAGTCCACAATCGCAAGACCCTGGTGCGGCCGCGCATCGTTATCTGTGTCCCCTCCGGCATCACCCAGGTCGAAAAGCGGGCGGTACGGGAATCCGCAGAATCGGCCGGCGCTCGCGAAGTCTACCTGATAGAAGAACCGATGGCGGCGGCGATCGGTGCCGGTTTGCCGATCACCGAAGCCTCCGGCAACATGATTGTCGATATCGGCGGCGGCACCACCGAAGTGGCGGTCATCTCCCTGGCCGGAATAGTTTACGCCAAGAGTGTCCGGGTCGGTGGCGATAAACTCGACGAAGCGATCGTGCAGTACATCAAACGAAAATACAACATGCTCATCGGCGAACGCACTGCCGAGGAGATCAAGATGCGCATCGGCAACGCTTATCCTGATCCGGCGATTCTAACCATGGATATTAAAGGCCGGGATCTGGTCAGCGGCATCCCCAAGACGCTGAACATCGATTCAGTTGAAATCCGCGAAGCCATTTCCGAGCCGGTCAATGCCATCGTCGATGCGGTCCGCGTTGCCCTGGAACGAACCCCTCCCGAGCTGGCGGCGGATATTGTCGATCACGGTATTACCCTCGCCGGTGGCGGCGCTCTTTTGCAGGGGCTCGACAAACTCATTCACGAAGAGACCGGCTTGCCGGTCTTTATCGCCGACGAACCCCTCTCCTGTGTCGTCCTTGGCTCGGGAAAGGTTCTCGACGAACTCGACCTGTTGCGGCAGGTCACCACGCGCAACTAGCCACAGTTGTCGCGGGCAAACCTCTTCCTTGCGGCGGCACCGACTCTACTGGTGCCGCCGCACGACGTTAAAACATGCGCGAATTGTTTAAAAAATACTGGAGACCCTTTGCTCTCGGACTCTTTCTGATGGCATCACTCAGCTACTACAGCTCCCACCTGCGCCACAAAGACGCCCCTTCAACCATCGAGCGGCAACTCCTCACCCTCACCTATCCCCTGCAAAAGAGTGTCATGCTCGTCAAAGAAGGGACCACTGCCATCCGGGTCAACCTCTTCGGCGCTGCGGACGCGGCAACCGAGGTCCTGCGCAGCGAAAACGCGCAACTCAAGGAACAACTCGTCGAGCATACCGAACGAACCCAGGAGAATGAGCGCCTCAAGCAGCTCCTTTCTTTCCGGGCCAAACGCGAAGAGCCGATGGTGGCGGCGCGGGTCATCGGCGTCGATGCTACCAGCTGGTTTCGCAGTATCACCATTGACCGGGGCAGTGCTACAGAGATTCGCGAAGGGATGGCGGTCGTCTCAGCTTATGGCGTCGTCGGCCGGGTTGTCACCACCTCCCCGCATTCTTCGCGGGTTCTGTTGCTGGTCGATGCCGCCTCGAAGCTCTCGACCCTGATCGAGCGGACGCGCGCCCGGGCGATCTGTCGCGGCGATGGTGACAGCATGAGTCTTGACTATCTACCCCTCACTGACGACGTGCAGGTCGGCGACCTCCTGATCACCTCCGGACTCGGTGGCGCTTTCCCGAAAGGCCTCATCGTCGGAGCCGTCACCCGGGTCGACAAAGGTGGTTTTGACATGTTCCAGACCGTCAAGGTCGAACCGGCTGTCGACTTCGAGCACCTGGAAGAAGTCCTCGTCATCCTCTCGACAGAGAATTCCTCTCCTCCTTCCGGCGGCAAGCCATGACCCGGGTCCTGATCCTTCTTGCCATCGCTCTCTTCTTTCTATTGAGTCAAACCGCGTTGCTGCCGCTGCTCCTCCCCCATTACTTCAAACCCGAACTTCTTCTCCTTTTAGTCGTCTACCTCTGCCTCACCGAAGAGATGATCCGCGGCGCCTGTCTGGCCTGGGGGATCGGACTCCTCCTCGACAGTTGCGGCGGCACCCACCTCGGCCTGCATGCCACCATCTATCTCAGCATCTTCATCATCGGCCGCTCCTCGGTGCAGGCGCTGAATACCGAAAGCCCCCTGCTGCTGCTGGTGATGGTCTTCTGCGCCTCCCTTCTGCAAAGCGGCCTGTTGATCCTTTTCGGCATCCTTGCCGATCTGCAACGGCTCTTCCCGCTTTTGCTCCAGCGCGCCACCTTTCAGGGGAGCATCAATGTCCTGACCGCCTTTCTCCTGATCACCCTGATCGCCGCTCTACAGAAACGCTTCTCACCCCGGCTGGCGATCCCCGGATTTGGCCACCTGCGGACTGAAATCCATGGGGATTAATTCACCGGGATCGTCCGCATCCGCCCTGCGCCGCCGTTTTTATGTCCTCTCTCTGGTTGCCGCCGGCTTTTTTCTCCTCCTCCTCGGCCGCCTGTGGTATCTGCAGGTGATCCAGAGTGAAGAATATGCCTTTCTTTCCGATCGCAACCGCACCCGCCTCATCCCCATCGAACCGCCGCGCGGCTCGATCTTTGACCGCAACGGCGAACTCCTTGTCGAGAATCGCCCGTCCTTCAGCGTCGCCCTTATCCGTCAGGAGATTAAAGACCCCGACCTCCTGCTGCTGCGGCTCAACACGCTCCTGGGTGTCCCCTACAGTGACCTGCAGCGGAGATACGCCCTGCTCAAACGCTACCCCCCTTACCTGCCGGCGCCGCTGGTCAACGATATCGATCGCGACACCATGGAGATCCTCCAGGAGAACGACCTCCTCCTCCCCGGCGTCCTGATTAAGGTTGTCCCGGTGCGCACCTATACGCAAGGGGAAAGAGGTGCCCACCTCTTCGGATATACCGGCGAAATCAGTGAAAAAGATTTGCAAGATCCCCGCTTCACCGGTTACCGCCCCGGCGACATGGTCGGCAAGACCGGTCTGGAGAAACATCTCGAAAAGGAGCTGCGCGGCATCAGCGGCGAACGCCGTGTTGAAGTCGATGCCCATGGTCGTGAGCTCCGCCAATTACAGGGATTTGCCCCGGTCGCCGGTAAAAAGGTTTATCTCTCCATCGACAGCAAGCTGCAAAAGGTGGCCGAAGAAGCCTTTGGTGAAGAGAGCGGCGCTGCGGTCGCCATCGACGTTGAGACCGGTGAAATTCTCGCCATGGCGAACCGGCCGACCTTCGACCCGGCCCTCTTCTCCGGCGGCATCTCCTTTGCTGATTGGGATAGGCTGCGCGATGACCCTCTCAAACCGCTGCAGAACCGTGCCATCGCCGGGCAGTACCCGCCGGGATCGACCTTCAAACTCGTCACCGCCATCGCCGCCCTCCGTAACGGCGCTGCCACCGCCGCGACCTCTGTCCACTGCAGCGGCAGCATCACCCTCGGCAAGAACAATCAAGTGATCCGCTGCTGGAAACGCGACGGCCATGGCAGCGTCGATTTGCGCCGGGCGATTAAAGAGAGCTGCGACGTCTGGTTCTACGAAGTCGGGCTCAAACTCGGCATCGACAAACTCGCTGCCACCGCTCTGGAGATGGGGATGGGACAGAGCTACGACTTCCCCCTTGATGGCGTCAAGAAGGGGCTGATCCCGACCAAGGGGTGGAAGAAGAAACGCTTTAACCAGGGGTGGTTCAACGGGGAAACCGCGATTGCCTCCATCGGCCAGGGGTATGTCCTGACCACCCCCCTGCAACTCGCGGTGATGACGGCCGCGGTTGCCAACGGCGGGAAAGTTATGCGTCCGCAGGTGGTCAAGCGGATCGAAGATCTCAACGGCCGGGTCGTTTTTAATGCCGCCCCCGACACTTTCAATCTTCTTGACCTGCCGCAAAGCATGTTTGCCGCCGTTCGCGACGGGATGGAGGCGGTGGTCCATGAAGCCGGCGGAACCGGCGCCGCCAGCCGCATCCCCGGCCTGCGCGTTGCCGGCAAGACCGGGACAGCCCAGGTCATTCAGAGCAGGACCGCGGTCGCCAATGGCGATCGAAAGATACTGCAGGATCACGCCCTCTTTGTGGCTTATGCCCCGGTCGACAAACCGAAGATCGCGGTCGCCGTGATCGTCGAACATGGCGGGCACGGCGGCAGTGCGGCTGCGCCGGTCGCCCGCGCCATCTTTGCCGAATATTTCGGACTCAAGGATGTGATCACGCCGCCGCTGAAATCCGATCCCATCATCCCGGCCCCGCCACCGAACGACCCGGAAGTCCCGCCTACTGAACTCCCGGAAGAGGTCGAACCGATCATTCCCTCCCCTGATGAAGCGGCGGCCGTGTCGCCCTTTGGAGACTAAATCAGATGTTTGACCGTCGTCTTGTCACCCACTTCGACTGGATGCTTTTAGGACTGATCGTCGCGGTTGCCGGCCTTGGCATCCTCAACCTCTGCAGCGTCACCGCGGACTGGTCCGCGGCCACCCCGGTCTATCTCAAACAGCTCACCTGGTTCGCTCTCGGCCTCGGCATCGCCTTCTCGCTCTGTATCTTTGATTATCGTCATCTCGAATATTCGGCTTTTTTCGCTTACGGCTTCACCCTCTTCCTGTTGCTGGCAGTCATGCTCGTCGGCAGAACGGCGATGGGGGCGACCCGCTGGCTCAGCCTCGGACCGTTCAATCTGCAGCCGAGCGAAATTGCCAAGGTGGTGATTATCATTGCCCTGGCCCGCTACTTTGCCCTGCATGGCCGGCTTGGCGGCCTCAACCTCAAAGAGTTACTGATACCTCTTTGCCTTGTCCTGCTGCCGGTCGTCTTCATCCTCAAACAACCCGACCTCGGTACCGCCATGATGCTCCTCCTTATCGGCGCCACCATGATCCTCTTTGCCGGGGTCAATCTCCGCACCTTTATCACCCTGACCGGTGTTGCTGTCGCCGCGGCCTGGACCGGATGGTCCTTCCTGCACGATTACCAGCGCCAACGCGTCTTTACCTTCTTGAACCCGGAAGCCGATCCCCGCGGCAGCGGCTACCACATTATCCAGTCCAAGATCGCCATCGGATCCGGCAGCTTGACCGGCAAAGGCTTCATGGAAGGGACGCAATCGCAACTCGCCTTCCTCCCCGAACGCCATACCGACTTTGCCTTTTCCGTCTTTGCTGAAGAATGGGGATTTATCGGCACCGCCGTCCTTATCACCCTGTATCTCCTGATCATCATCTGGGGGATCTATATCGCCCGCCGCGCCTCCGACCGTTTCGGCATGTATCTCGCTGTTGGCGTCACCGCCATGCTCTTCTGGCACATCATCATCAATCTCGGCATGGTCACCGGCCTGCTCCCCGTCGTCGGCATCCCCCTCCCGCTCTTCTCCTACGGCGGCACCAGCATGGTGACAACGATGATCGGCGCGGGATTACTCCTGAATGTCAGCATGCGCCGCTTTATGTTTTAAACCGTGGTATAAAATATATGAATTCCCCCCCTGCAAATAATCATCGCAACTGACTGGAGGCCGAAGATGATCCGAAATTCCCTGCTCTGCCTGCTGCTCTTACACCTTTTTATCATTCCGAACCGTTCCTGGAGCGCGCCGGCGGTCTACCCGAATTCGGCCGCAAGCACGGCAGGGGTGGTTATCTATCCCGATCGGGCCATGCTCAAAAAGAGTCTGCCGGTAACGGTGAGCAAAGGGGAGAATATTCTCGAACTCACCGGCCTGACGCCGGGGATCATCGATGATTCCGTCCAGGCCGGCATCCGCAGCGCCGGCAAAGTGCGGATCGTCGATATCGAGGTGCGACGCACCGCCCTGCTCAAGGCTGATCAGGATCGGACCAAAGAGGTGCAGGCCCGAATCGACAAAGTCGACCAGGAACTTGTCCGCCAGGGGAACCTCCTGACGGTGCAGAAAAACTCCCTGGCCTTTCTGCAAAAGATCATCCCCTTCTCACAGGACCAGAACACCCCTTTCCCCACGGTCCGTGACTACCTGCTCGCCATGGAACAGACCATGACCGACCGTTTGGGGAAGATTGCCGAACTCGAACGAAGCATGGCCGACCTCAACAAGAAGAAGGCCGATCTCGAAATGGAGAAGCGCAACCTCGGACCCGGCCGGGAAGAGTCGAAAAGCATTCTGGTGACGGTCTTTGCCGATGCCGCAACCTCTTTTAATCTCGACTACTCCTACTTTTTGAGCGCTGTCGAATGGATGCCGAAGTACGAAGTACGGGCCGACTCCCTGAGCCAGCGCCTTGAACTTAACTTCTTCGCCATCGTCAAACAGGCCAGCGGCGAGGATTTCAGCGGCAGCAATATCGAAATTTCCACCGCCCGGCCGGCAATCTCCGGCGAACTCCCCGAGTTGGCTCCCTGGCGTCTCGACATCTACAAACCGCCGGTTTACCAAAGCTACGGACGCGCCAAAATGCTGGAAATGTCCGAAGCGCCGCAAGCCGCCATGCTTGCCGCCGCGCCCTTTGACGACATGGCCCTCCCCGAGAGCAGAAGCGAGGCCACATCGACGAGCTATCTCCTGACCCAGAAGATCGTCCTCCCTTCCGATAATCAACCCCACAAAATCCTCATCTCCTCTTCCAGTGCGGAAGGAAAATTCGAATATCTCGCGATCCCCAAGCTGGCACAATATGCGTCACTGACCGCTGAGCTCAAAAATCCCTTTGTCTTTCCGCTGGCGGAAGGGGAACTGAACATCTTTCTGGATGGCCGCTTTGTCAGTACCCGAACGGTTGAGAAACCGATTTTGGCTGGCGACGACATGCGCCTGACCCTCGGCCGGGACGAAACGATCTTTGTCAGCAGCAAACTGCAGAGACAGTTTACCGAGCGCATCGGGGCTTTCAGTAAAAAGATCCGCAAGCATTACGAATACGAGGCCGAGATCGTCAACGGCAAGTCGCGGCCAATCACCTTGCTGGTGCGCGAGCAGGTACCAGTCTCCGCCCATGAAGAGATCAAGGTGGAGATCATCTCCCCCACCCCCAGAGAAGCAGAGATTGGCAGCGACGGCATCCTGACCTGGACGTTAACTTTGGCACCGGGAGAAAAACGGCAATTATCAACGATATTTGCTGTGAGTTATCCGGAGAATCAGGAGATCACCGGACTCTGAGTTCTCCGGAGAGGACGAAGGCGTTTGTAACGCAAAGAGGCTGCCCCTTCTCAAGGGCAGCCTCTTTGCGTTACGGGTTAAAGGGAAAGATCTCCCCGATCATGTGTTCGCTCAGTTGGCCAGTTTGACAAAACCCTGGCTGGCGCTGCGGCCGACGACGACATTATTGTCGTTGATGTCGAAAGCCTGACTGTCATTAGCGAACAAGGCAGCTTTCCCGGTGGGATTGTTCCAGCTGGTCGCCAGACTGACCGCGGAGGCGTTGTTTTCCCAACCAGCGGCCCGACCGGCATTGTTCACGGCGGCAGCGCTGCTGCTGCGATCAGTCGTGCCGAGATCCGTTACAGTTATATTATTGCTGGCATCGATACTCCAGCGCACAGCATGAGTCAAACCGCTGAGGCCATCATCTGACACTTCGCCAACAACGAGCAAAGGCTGACCAGCGGCGGGGCTATTGAGGTCAAGAGCCACAGCGTGGTCAAAACCGGCGGGAACTGGCAGATTGAGAGCAGTATAGGAGGAGGATACACCATCCCATTTCCACACCACTGCACTTGAAGTCCCCGCAACGTCGACCAACTCTCCGGCAATATGATTGTCGGCATTGACAGCGTTCGCTTCTGCCTCCCAGCCTACTGGGACACCGGGAAGGACGGAAGGTCCGGTGAGCGTCCCGGTTAAGGTGTCGCGCTGCCAGCGGACCGCCTGAAGCAGTCCGTCAATATTTTCTGAAGTGCCGACAATCCGCCCGGCATCGTTGATGCCATAAGCCGCCGCAAAAAAACCGCCGGCAAGACTGTTCAGCAGTGCCGGGGCAGCATCTTTATCACCCCAGACAACGGCACGGAGACTGGTGTCGATATGGGCCGCTTTACCGACGATGACACCGCCCGTATTGATGTCATGGGCGGCAGCAAAGCCATCCACAACAACGGTATTCATCTCCGTGGGAGCGACGGTCGCCGCCCCTGCGTTATCGACGAGCCAGTATGTCGGTTTTAGTACACCACCGGCCGCAGCTTCGGCACTGCCGACGATTTGATTGCTGTCGTTGATCGCCGCCGGCATCGCAAAGACCGCCGGGAGGGTCGCAGGATTGTTATCATCAATGGGCGCGACGGTTATCCCGGCCGGATGAGAGAGACCCGGCGCGGCAGGGGAATTATTACTGCTACCACAGCCGGAAAGGAACAGCGTTGCCGCAGCGATGAGAATCAATAATTTTTTATAGTGAGTACACATGGTCATATCTCCTTGTCTCATGCCTAGCGAACCTGGACGTTAAACGGACCGGATACCGGCGCGCCCACCCGACTGGGGACAACGTAAACTCGAACCGTCCCGGTCGGCGGTGCCGTGGTCGAGGTAGCGCTCAATCTCCAGAGACCGCCGGTGACGGTCGTCGTCCCGATAACGGGTCCGGTAGCGCTGTTGAGTCGGACCGACAGGGTCTGCCCCTCGGTGGTTGCGTTGCCGCTACCGCGAATATCCCAACGCAATTTGCGGAGATCGAGTTGAGCACGATTGACGCCGACAGATTCGACGGGCAGGACGGTGACGGTGACGGTGGTGACTTCGGAGACTTCCCCGGCGGAGACGACGTAGGTGAAGCTGTCGGTCCCGGTAAAGCCCGCATTTGCGGTGTAGGTAAAGGTCCTATCGGCGTTCACTACGGCATTACCGTTCGTCGCATTGGTCATACGCGTGAATGCTGTGACATCCGCCAGGGCGATTGGCGCGCCGGCGAGGGTATCATTTGCCAACACATTGATAACGACCGGAGTCGTGGTGATGGTCGTCGCTGTATCGGCGTTGGCCACAGGAGTCGTCGCCAGGGCTAAGGCGCGGAAGGTCGCGGGGGTGTAAATGCGACCCGAGATGTTGAACAGATTGGTCCGCACATCGATGCCGTTCGGGCCGATAACGCGGAAGTAATTGACCACCTCATTAGCGGCAGCAACAAAGTTACCGCCGGTCACGGTGTGGGCAGTGGCCGGGTCTCCGACATAATGGACGGTGTTGTAGGTCGGCAGACCATCTACAAGAATGGGCGTACCATCCGGGTTGACCGCTTGCTCCTGCTTGATCAGGCGAGAATCATTGGCCACCAGGGTCGGATCAAAAGTCGTCCAGGTCAGAAAGTTCGGACCGATTTCGCTGAAGAGGGCGCCGATAAAGGCATAATCGGGGTCCGCCGGATCAGCGATACCGATATCAGCGGTGAACTTTATGGCGTCCTTACCGGCTGGAACGTTGTTAAACTGCTTTGAGCCATAAGGATAGATGACCGTGTAGTTGCCGGCCACCGGGGTATCGATACGGATGCGGGTCCGGCCAAAGGAGATCTGCTGGCCGTCGATAAGGGCCTCGCTGCCGCCAAAAGTCCCTTCAGTGCCGAGCACCAATAAAGCTACGACGCCGGCTTCTTCAATCGCGGCATCAGCCGACCAGAAGAAGGTTTCGCCGCCGGTGTTGAGCGTTCGCTGCGCTGGATCACTGGCGTTGACCGGATCGGAGATACACATCGGGTTGCCACCCTGGCAGATGGTAAGTTGCAAATCGCTGGCATCCTGATAGTAGGTGGGATAACCGAGCGGGTAGCTGGCCGTGGTGCCATCCGTGACGAATCCGCCGTCCGGAAAGAACGGTGAAGTGAGGTCCGCTACACTTCCATTTGCCCCGAAATCATCCAGGCGATTGATCGGGCCGACAGCCAACAGGTTCGGGAGAGGCGGAGCGGGATAGAGATGCGCGGTCGCAGCTTTACCGTCGTAAACTTTGCCCATCACTCCGAAAAGGTTGGTTTCAGCGATCACACCCGTCGGACCGGTCACCCGGAAGAAGTTGTTGCCATAAGGACTTCCGGTGACGACGTGGGGAGTGTTGAGGTTGCCGACGTACTGGGCCAGCAAGGGGCCAGGTTCGCCCGTGATCGGATCAGCGGGGCCACGCACTTGTAGCGCGGGATCATTTTGATAGTTGGGCCAGGTCAAAAACGGACCGATACTGCTTTGCAGCGTACCAGCAAAACCGGCCTCTACATCCTGGAAGTTGGCGGCACCGATATCGGCGGTGTAGTTGATGCCGTCAGCGACGGTGACGTTATTGAAAACCATCGGTACTTCAGTAAAAGGATGAATAACTGTGTAGTTACCATCCACCGGCACATCGACCCGCACCCGCACGCGTCCAAAGCTGATCTGCTGACCGTTCACCACCGCCTCGGCGCCGCCAAAGGTCCCTTCGATACCGAGAACCAGAACCGCACGCCCGTTCGGCACACCGGTGACCTGCGCAACGGCATCACCCATCCACCAGAAGACTTCACCGCCGATACCCAGAGCAACCTGCTCGGAATCAGTCGGATCGACGGGGTCAAAGAAGCACCAACCCTCATCCAGGCAGAGCTCAAGACTCAAGTTGTTTTGGTCCGTGTAGTAAAGAGGAAAACCATGCGGGCCGGAAATTGGTCCAACCGCTTGTAAGGCGGCCCAGGTTGGCGACGCCAGCCCGGCTATCAACAACACGCCGGCCAGAATTTGAAATAATCTCTTCATCATGATCGTTACTCCTGTTTTGAGGTGAATATATCCTCTGCCATACTCACAAAAACTTGCAATTGAGCAGGCACCCTTTGAATCTACTAAACTTTAGCAGTAAAATTATAACCAAATCTGTTGTATTTCATTTAAACCTTTAGCACTAAAATTGTCAAGAAATTTGACAAAAACCATTTCTATTCTACACAAATACCGTGGAAGTCTCGCGTGTGGCGGGAACTTTACCCACTCCCCACGCCACAGAGATCAGGTTACTACGGCAGCGCCACAAAGGCCTGGCCGGCACTGAGGCCGACTGCCTGTCCGCCGCTGTTGATGGCCAGGGCGTGGCTGTCGGTCAGAGCTGCGTTCATCGTCACCGGCGTCACCGTCGGTCCCCAGGCGCTGGCGTTAGCGCCGACGTAGCCGACGGTCCGGCCGGCAGCGTTGATGCCGGCGGCACCGCTGTTGCCGTCGGTCGGACCGAGATCGATTGCCGCGAAGACCGTA
>JAXMLA010000031.1:0-5063 GCA_034370465.1 Desulfuromonadales bacterium | reverse complement strand
TCCAGTTCGGCGAGGGTGAGGAGGAAGTTGCGCAGGAGGATACGGCCGAGTTCGTCGTTGCCGCTCCCCATCGTCGCGGCGGCGACGAGGACGACGGTGGTGCCGCCGACGCTGGCGGTGACAGCCGTGGTGCTCGTCGCCGGGGAGAATTCCAGGGCAGCGACGCCGTCGACGTCCCGCTCTTTGACCGACCAGCCGAGGCTGGAGGCGAGACGGAGCAGGTTCTGACGGGCGACCTGATCTTCGACCAGAGCACAAACCGCAACGTCCGGAGCTGCAAGCATCACTTTGCGGACTTCAATGACCGGTTTGGGACAGAGCCAGTTGCGACAATCGATACTCTTCACGCGCCTCTCCTATAACTCTTCAAAATCATGATCTTCATCATCATCTTCGTCCGCGTCGTCATCATAATCGTCCGCCAGAAAACCTTCGAGAAAACGCTGATTATCCTTGATCCGCTGGGCAATCTCCCGCTGCAGTTCATCAAGCTCGCTGAAGCGGCTGTTCCCCTCCGGCGGAATCTCTTCGGGATGCTTATCTTCGGCCTTCACGATGGACCTCCCGGGCGAGACGATAAAGTTCCAGATAACGATGCGCCGCCACCTGCCAGGTAAACTCCTGCGCCATGGCGTAGCGCATCATCCCTTGCCACTGCGATTTGGCGGCGAAGTGCTGCAGGGCCCGATTGAGACAATCCAGGAGGGCGGTGGCAGTATAAGGGACGAAGCTGAAGCCGTTGGCAAGGGTCACATCCTGCTGCGGATCGACGATGGTGTCGGCCAGACCGCCGGTGCTGCGGACGACCGGCAGAGTGCCGTAGCGCAGGGCGATGAGTTGGCTCAAACCGCACGGTTCATAAAGACTCGGCATCAAAAAGAGATCGCCGCCGGCATAAAAACGGCGGGAAAGATCCTCATTGAAGCCGGTGGTCAACGCAAACCGCCCCGCATGAGTGCGGGCGCGGGCGGCAAAACGCTCTTCCAGCTCGCGATTGCCGCTGCCGAGGAGGGCGAACTGAACCGGCAGGGCCATCATTGCGTCCCAGGCGTCCTCAATCAGCTCGAACCCCTTCTGGCGATCGAGACGGGAGACCATGACGATCAGCGGGATCGCCGCATCGACCTTGAGCCCGAGTTCCTGCTGCAGGGCGCGTTTGCAGGCGGCCTTGCCGGCGAGATCCTGCGGAGAGAAGGGGTGATCGGGGAGCTGTTGCGGATCCCAATCGTCAGGATCGAGGCCGTTGAGGACCCCGAAGAGGCGATTGTGCTGCGCCCGGAGAATACCATCAAAGCCGTGCCCGTAATCGGGGGTCTGAATCTCCCGACAATAGGTGTCGGAGACCGTGGTGACGACATCGGAGAAGACCACGCCGCCCTTGAGCAGCGAGATAGCACCGTAGAACTCCAATCCATCGCTGCGATTGAGCTCGGCGGGGAGACCGAAGAGTTTGATCAGGGTTGGCGGAAAGTGTCCCTGATAACCGAGATTATGGATGGTAAAGAGGGTGCCGGTGGAAGTGAAGAAGGGATCCGTTTGATAGATACTGCGCAAAAAGACCGGGAGAAGGCCGCACTGCCAGTCGTTGCCGTGAATGACGTCGGGAACAAAGTCGAGCTGCTTGCACAGCTCCAAGGCCGCACGACAAAAGAAAGCAAAGCGTTCGGCGTTGTCGGGGAAGTCACCGACCGTTGTCCCGTAGAGGCCATTGCGATGGAAGTATTCGGGATGATCGATGAGGTAGACGGGAAGTCCTGCCATCTCCCCTAGCCACAGGTCCGCATGTTCGAAAAATCCGCCGACCGGTACCTGAACGCTGGTGCCGGTGGAGGCAAAGGGGAACCGCGACATTATTCCCGAGTACGCCGGCATGACCACACGGACATCATGGCCGAGCTTGCGCAAAGCCTTGGGGAGGGCGCCGGCCACATCGGCCAGGCCGCCGGTCTTGGCGTAGGGAGCCACCTCGGAAGCAACGAATAGAATTTTCACGGCGGGCATCTTACTCAAAGTCACAGAACTTTTCCACCTGATAACCGCTCGCCAACGCCTTCTTTGCCAAAGTTGCGATCGCGACGCGCAGCGCCTTGATCTTGCTTTTACTGGTCTTTGGTTCCGCCGCAATCAGTTCAAAGACCAGAATCGCTTCGAGGCGCGGCAGCAGCATCGCCAAAGCACTTTGATCGACGTAGGTTTTATCTTCCCAGATGTGCCAGTCGAGCGTGGCGCGCAGCCCCGGATCTTCACAGAGACGGGGAAAGAGCTCTGTCAGCGGCGCGCGGGGTAATTCTTCCCGCAGCCGCCAAAGGAGCCAATAAAGGGCGGGAGCAGCCGGATCGCCGAGGATTTCAGCGAGAATGCGATCGAGTCCGCGGGCGGCAAAGGACTCGGGCAGATCGTCCTCAACACTCCCCTGTCGCAGCAGGGCCCAGACGCGTAGCGACAGCGAACTCCCCTTGGCAGCCAGAAGCTGACGCAGCGCCAGCGGCAGGGGATGGGGCGGTTGTGCAAAGAGGAGCGTGAAATCGGCAAGGACCACTTCCGCAACCGGACTCTCTCGGGTGACAGCGCTTAAGCTGGCAAGACCTTCGGGAGTCAGGAGGCGACGCAGGGCAGCTTGTTCCGCGGCAAAACGAAAATCGATAACTTCGCGATCGAGATTGGCGACCGGCCGGCCATTAAGGTGGCAGCAGAGGGCATCAAGGGACTCATCCCACGCCAATCCCTGCCAGTCGACAAAGACATGGACGCCGTAGGAACCGAGGGCCAGGAAGAAGTTGCTGCCAAGGAGATCCTCGTGACGCCGCAGATATTCAAGATCGCTGACGGTATCGCGAAAACGCCAGAAGGAGGCATTGCTCCCCTCCAGGCCGAGGCCGACACTCAGCGACAAAGTGACCAGGCGTTCGTTGCCGTCCTCCTTGATCCGCTTGCCGCTGCTCTGCCCCACCGACCCGGAAATTTCGCCATAAGCATTGTGGACGATCACCAATGACCGCTCACCGTTGTGCCGATTGCTGTAAGCAAAGACGTTGTCGTTGACAGCGCCGTTGCACAGGAAGTCGTAAAGATAAAATTCGTCCGCACCGCTGAAGAGGGGACGGCGGCGCAGCAGCGGGAAGATGGTCCGTTCATGATAGGAGATAAAACCCGCATCGGGGACCTCCTGATGCCGGGCGCGGCGGTACTCCATGCCGTACTTCTCTTCAAAACCGTCGATCTGGCCATGCCCGAACATCGGCAGGCCGGGCATGGTGGCGAGGAGAGTGGCGACGGCAAAGTACTTGTCCCCCTTACCGAACTGCGCTACCGCCGTCTCTTCGTCGGGATTATTCATGAAGTTGACGAAACGCTGCAAAATGCCGCTGTCGAATTCAAGAATCTGGCGGATAACGCCGCGGTATTTGCCGTTCTCTTCGCGCTTGAGCATGTTCATGAAGGCACTGTTGTAAACGCGATGCATGCCGAGGGTGCGGACAAAGTAGCCCTCCATCAGCCAGAAAGCTTCGGCGAGGAGGAGGGTGTCCGGCACCTCGGCGGCGACGCGATCGACGACCTGCCGCCAGAACTCCACCGGAAAGAGCCGCTCGAATTCATCGCGGGACAAGGAGTGCTCGGCCCGGCTCGGCACCCCGGCGGCGCCGGGGAGGGGGAACCACAGGCGCTCGAAGTGTTTTTTCGCCAAGGTCATCGCCGCATCGAAACGGATGATCTTGAAACGGCGGGCGACAGCGAGGATGGTGCAGATCATCGCTTCGCGCACATCCTCGCGCAAAAAGTTGAGCTGGGCAGTGTCGTTCCAGGGGAGATGGGTGCCGTCGTTACCGTGGTAGATGTAACGGGTCCGGCCGTGCTGGACATGTTTGAAGACCACCGCCGCGTCGCGATGATCCCAATAGCCGTCGTCGATATAAAGCTCCAGTCCGTCGCTCGTCGCTAGATTTGGGCCGCTGAAGGAGTAGGCCGGGTACGGGGGATGATCGACCTGGATAAACCAGTCGGGATGCTCTTTGCTCCACAGGGAATCGATGCCGGTGTGGTTGGGGACAACGTCGCAGGCGAGGCGGAGACCGCGCTGCCGGCAGCGCTGATTAAGGCGTTCGAGAGCTTCTTCGCCTCCGAGATCAATCGCCACAACATAATCATAAAGGGAATAAGCCGAAGCCACGGCGTCGTGATTCCCCATCCGCTGCTTGATGATCGCCGAGGCTGTGGAGCGCTCCCACAAGCCGATCAGCCACAACGAGGTGAAGCCGCGCCGTGCCAGCAGTTCCAGCTCTTCGTCGGGAATTTCATCGAGGCGGGTGATCGAGCGCTGATAAAGACGGGAGAGTTGATCGAGCCAGACGTAGACGGTCTTGGCAATCAGGACGACATGCGGCATCCAGTCGCTATCGGCGGAGAAGCGTTCGAGCTCTTCAGCGTCGTGGCGGCCGTAGGTCGGCGCCACGCTCGGGCCGGGACCGCCACTCCGCACCGCTTCTTCTTCCTCTACCAAAGCAAATGCCAGGTTCATTTCGTCGAGAAATTCCGGCGGCAGCAGATCCGCCCAGTGGGTACCGACATAACGGAGCTGTGCAATCAGAGAATCCGGTGCCGCCAGCAGCGGTTCCAGAAGAAGTTGCAACAGGGTCTTCTGTCCCCCGGCGCGCTCCACCTTCGGCAATAAGCGGCGATCGATCCGCTGCACGGTCTTGCGCCACGGCACCGCAGCATCAAGGTCGACGGGGTCAAAGAGGGGGAGGAACGGCCGTGCGGCAGAGTTTTGACTCTGCGCGGCGAGAATAAAGAGTTCGATAGCAATCTCAAGGGGCGGGACGGGTTCGATCTCTTCCTGAAGGGCCGGCGGATAAAAACGGCGGAAGGCGGCGGCCGTCTTGGTAAATTCCAGGTTCGCCAAAGGGATGGGTGAGGTCGCAAGGTAGCGCGCCGCGATGAGACGGAAGGCGCGGCTGAGCTGGGCAAGGAGAATCACCTGCGCCCCGCCGGGTGCGGCGGCGCCGGCTGCCGACAAAGCCGCCGCGACCTGGCGCAGAGCAAAACGCTCCTTGCCGGGGGGGGGG
>JAXMLA010000030.1:0-9437 GCA_034370465.1 Desulfuromonadales bacterium | reverse complement strand
TTCAGCCGGTAATACAGGTCTTCGCGGAAATTCCCCTTCTCCACCTCTTCTTCAAGATTCTTGTTGGTCGCGGATAAAATGCGCAGATCGACGCGGATCGTCTCCTTGCCGCCGATGCGGCGAATCTCGCGATCCTGCAGGACGCGCAGGAGTTTCGACTGCATGGTCATCGGCATATCGCCGACTTCATCAAGGAAGAGCGTCCCCCCTTGCGTCGCTTCGATCAGCCCTTCGCGTCGGCCGGTGGCGCCGGTAAAGGCGCCGGCTTCATAGCCGAAGAGTTCGCTTTCAAAGAGATTCTCGGGGATGGCCGCGCAGTTCAGTGCCGTGAAGGGGCGGCCGCAACGGGGGCTGTTGTAATGGACGGCGCGGGCAATCAGCTCCTTGCCGGTGCCGCTTTCGCCGCGGATCATGATCGTTGAAGAGGAATCGGCGACGCGGCGCAGCACATCGACAATTTGCCGGATACGCGGCGATATGCCGACGATCCCGTCAATCTTGAAGCGGCTGAAGAGTTCGGTGCGCAGGCGCAGATTCTCTTTGAGGATCCGGCTCCGTTCCGAAGCTTTCTGCACGGCAAAGAGGATCTGCTCCTTGTCGATCGGTTTGGTAAGATAATCGGCGGCGCCGAGGCGGACCGCTTCGACCGCGGAAGAGATCGTGCCGTGAGCGGTGATGACGATCACCGCCGGCGGCACCGATTTCTCCGGCAGGGATTGAAGGAATTCAAGTCCTCCCATCCCGGTCATTTTGAGATCGGTCAGGATGACATCCGGGTCGTACTTCTTCAGCATCACCAGGGCGACTTCCGCCGATTCCGCGGTCTCGGTTTCATACCCCTGGCCCCGCAGGATGGTCTGTAAAATCTCCCGCTGCAACGGTTCGTCGTCCACAACCAATATCTTGATATTCATACGTTCTTCTCGGGGCGGGGGAGGGGGAGAGTGACGATAAAGCGGCAACCGACTTCCGCCCGGTTTTCGCAGTGGATCTTGCCGCCATGCTCTTCGATAATCTTGCGGGTCAGGGCGAGGCCGAGGCCGACCCCGCGAGGCTTGGTGGTGTAGTAAGGTTCAAAGATCTTTTCCCGATGCAAGGGGTCGTTTATACCCCTGCCGGTATCCGAGACGGTGAAGACGATTTCACCTGGCGACAACCCACCGCGCATGCGCAATTCGCCGCCGTGCGGCATGGCATCAAAGGCGTTGAGGACGAGATTGAGAAAACAGGTGCGCAGCAGTTCCGGATCGACAGCCAGATGTGGGAGGCCGGCATATTCCCGAATGATAATGATCTCTTCCTGCACGGCCCGGGGTTGCACGAGTTCGAGGATGCTGTCGAGCATCGCCACGAGGTCAGTGCGCCGCAGTTGCAGCTCAATCGGGCGGCCATATTCGAGGAAAGATTCGGCAAAGTGACTGATCCGCTGGATCTCCCCTTTCATGTTGCGGACGAGATATTCGAAGCGCTCCCCTTTTTCGCGGTCGTCCGGGCGATAGGTGTCGAGCATGTGATCGATGGAGAGACTGATGAAATTCAGGGGATTCTTGATTTCGTGGGCCACACTGCGTGCCACCTGACCAATGCCGGCGAGATGTTCGGCACGCCGTAACCGTTCGCCCAGATCCCGGTCTTCGCGCAACTTTTCAATCATGTCACTGAAGCTGCGGGCAAGCTGGCCGATTTCATCCTGGCGCTTGATCGGCAGTTTTTCGCCGTGGTCGAGATCCCCATCGGCGACCTTCTCTGCGGCGCGTACGACCTGTTCGAGGGGGCGGGTGTAGTGCCCGGCCAGGACCAGTGCCATTAACGTCCCCAAGGTGAGAATGACCAAGGCGGAGATGATGCGGCGAAAGAGGCTGAGACGGATAAACCCGGAAAAATCTTCGGCATTCAGGGTGAGATGGATATAGCCGACCGGACCCTCTTTGGAGCTGACGGGAATGACGACATTATAGTCCGGTCCGTCATCGGTGACCGGTTGTCCGAGTTCCGCCTTGAAAATCAGCTCTTTGCGCTGCTGCGAGATCCATTTGCCGACATTATCGTGACTGGTCGAAGCGACAATGCGGTCCGCGACACTGATAACGGAAATTTCCTTGACCCCTTTATTGTTGAGCGTCCCGAGATAGCGCTCTAAGCTCTTGGCGTCATTGAGATTCGCGGCGGTCGCGCCCACCAGGCCGACCTGCACCGCCCGCGTCAGCTCCGAGGTCTTGCGCTGGAATTCGTTAAACAGGACTTTCTCGGTCTGGTAATAGAAAAAGACCAGTATCATCACCAGACTCATACTCATCAAGAGCATGAGCCAGACGAGTCTGGTCCGGAGCGACGGCTTTAAAAAGGGGAAGCGGAAATGCATGGTGGCCCTGCCTGAAGAGAGAGGCCATGCCGCACCATCAGGGTTGCGCGGCCGGAATCAAAAGGGCTGACCCGACCGGGAGCGCCCAGTAAAGCCGTTGGGCGTCTTCCGGGCTCAGGATCAGCAAAAGCTCGGTAAAAGGTTCTTGCTTGTAATGCTGAAAAGGGGCTTTGAAGGCATGGGAAAACTTCCACAACGATTTTTCGAAACGCTGCACCAGAAGCCCTTTCCTGGTACTTGCGGGCGGAAAGGATTTGATGGCCAGGAGCCCGCCCCCGGCCAAACGGAGGGAGTAGTTGCTCGGCATGTCGGTCACTTCTGTGGCCTGTACGGCAAATTTTTTGGCCACCGGCGGGGCCGTCGGGTCGACCGGCGGCGTCGGCACGACTGGTTTGGTCGCGGCCTCTTCGCCTTCCGGCGGGGGGATCTGAATCTTGACGCGTTCCGGGACACGATCTTTATCGGCGATCAGGTGCAAACCCGGTTCAGGGAGGGGACCCCAGAGGCGGATTTCTTTAATCGGGATGGTCGAGATCGTCATGCCGCTGGAACGGATGTCGAACTGCTTTCTGGCCAGATCGAGGAAGAGATAGACCTCTTTTTTGCGGGCCAGATCATATTCCGCCTGTAACAGGGTGTTTGCAACGGTCAGTTGGTCGTCAAGGGCGTACGCCGGAGCGACGCTGCCGAGCAGGCTGGCGAGGAGCAGGAGGAGAATGAAGTGTCGCATCAGAAGAGTATAACCCGCGTGCCGTTTTTTGTTTCTTTATAGATGAATTCGATATCGTCGTCACCGAGACGAACACAGCCGTGCGAAACGTTGCGGCCAAGGAGACGCTTGTAAAGGGTGCCGTGCAGATAGTAACCATCGCCGATAGCAACGGCGTAATCACCCATGACGCCGGGTTCAGCCCGTCCCGAGCCGTCTTTGGGGATCGGCTCCCCTTCTTCGATAAAGGCCCAGTCAGGCTTCATCCAGACCGGGGCCGCCTTCTTGCCGACGACTCTGCGTTCGCCCCGCGGCGTTTCAAAGACCCAGGTGCGACCTGAATTCGGATCTTCCAGGACATTACCGGTACCACAAGAAGCGATCATCTCCCGGATCATGGCGCCGTCCTGCCACCAGTAAACCCGGTTAAGGGCGGAATCGACGACGACAAAGGCTTCACCTGGTTTAGCTGCTAGAGCAGAAAGTCTTTTCGCCAACGATTCATTGGCTTTGCGTAGTTTGTCCGGATCGGTCGGGGCCGGTTTTCCTGCCAACGGTGAAGCTTTGGGCGCCGGTTGCTGACTGGCGAGGTGCTCACCGTAAAGGGACCAGCCGACCAGGAGCAGAATTGCCAATAGGAGCAGGAGCGCCCCCCATACAAGAAGCTTGCGCGGGGGGCGGGGCAGCTTTGTTCCACCCGCTTCGCGACGGAAGCGGTTTGTGCCTTTAGTTGAGGCCGCGGAGCGCTGATGCAATGATATTGTCATAATCGATTGTTCCGACAATCAACACCGTGGTCCCGACATCGACCTGATCAAAGAGGTCGCTGATGTGATGGTCTTGAAGTGAAATGCAGCCGTTGGTCATGGAGTCGTTACCACCACCATGGATTTCGATCAAATTGCCGATCCCGACATTGGCAGGAATCAACTTCTTCTTTTTGGCCAGAGCAAAGCGTTGTTGATCTTCCTGGTTGGGATAGTCAATGAGCAGGGCCTTGTAAAAGCGACTGTAGGGAAGTTTTTTGACAATTTTGTACTCCCCTTCCGGTGTGGCTTTATCTCCCGAATAGAGTTTATCTGCCAGGAAATTAAAGCCAAAACCGGCATTGAAATCGCGAACCCGACCCCCCTTGCGATAAAGGGTCAGCTGACGATCGACTTTGCGGACAATGATAACATCTTTACCTTCCCGGCGCGACTCAGCCAGGGCTTGATCGACCTGGGCTTTCCAGCGGGCAATTTGCTGGCGGTCGGCAAAGCGCTCCAGCAAAGGGCGAATCGTCTTGATCACCGCATCGATATCAATGCGGGCCGCATCGAGCTTTTCTTTGGCTTCCTTGCTGCGGCGTTCCCTGGCCAATCGCCGGGCGTCCTCGATGCGGATGTCGGCTTGCGTCAGTTTACGCATTGCCAGGCGGCGATCTTTCAGGGTCTCGGAGAGCTCCTTTAACAGGACGATCCGTTTCTCCAAAGCATCAGCGGTCTTGGCAATCTCTGTCGATTGTTGTCGTGCCACGCTCTGCACTTCCCCGTGCATCTTCTCGCCCATGGCGTGGACCTGGGCAAAGGACTGGGCGATCGGCTGGTAGTCGCGAAACCAGACCATGCGCGAGCGCTCACGTGTATAAAGATCGCGCGCGGAGTTCAGAGCCGACAGATATTGCTGATAGCTCTCCGGGGTGTAAATAGAAGCACCGGCCCGCCAGAGTTCCGTTTCTTGCGTTAACGCAAGTTGGATCTCCGTGGGGGCCGGCGGTTCACTACATCCCGTCACCACTATCAATACTGTCAGCAGAAGCCCTGTTTTAAGACGACTGCATTTCAAGGATGACGTCCTTCTTTAAGGTTTACTTGCCAGCTTTTTTCGCAGCAGCTTCGTCGATCTGGGTCGAGATAGCATTGGCGCGATCGCGGATCGAAGCAGCTTTCTCAGAAGCAGCAACGAACTCGCCCTGCTCGATCAGCGGCTCGATGGTAGCAAGCTCGGCTTCCATGCCGGCAGCGTCAGCTTTCATCGCTTCGATGTCAGCAGCGGAACCTTTGCCTTTAGGGGCGGTTTCGAGTTTGGCTTTGGCGTCGGTGACGGCAGTAGTGGCTTCACCAAGGGCGGTAACCGCCTGCTGCTTCAGCTCTTCCTTGACGGTAGCGGTCTTGGCTTTGAGGGCGTCGGCATCAGCTTTGGCCTGAGCAAGAAGCTGCTTGGCTTTGTCGTAGTTTTTGAACCATTTGGCTTCCTGGACTTTGATCTCTTCCAGGGCAGCAGCATACTCGTCGTTCACTTTTTTGTTATCTTCGGCAACATACTTGGCCGAACCTTCAGCAGCAGCCGCTTCGATGGCAGCTTTGGTGCTGGTCATTTCTTCCTGGGGCGGCTTGGCGCAACCGGCGAGGGAGCTAACGAGGGCGAGACCAGCGATCAATACGAGAAGATTTTTCATGTTGTGTTTCCTCCTGAAACGGTTTGAGTTTTTCCCTTATGGGATTCAGCAAAGACATACAGCAGTATCTGTGCCAAACAAAAACCGTCGTAATTCCGCGCTTTATACAATTTTCTGATCCCGATATCAGGAAAGCATCTCCTTATATGGGGAATATTCTCGTCGAGCTACCCTTAAATAAGAATACGCCGTTTTGTACAAAAGGCACGAATCACCATCTCGGCCTGATTCAGGCGGGAGAGCTTCATGTTGCGAAATTTCAGCGCCATAACATCGTCGAGCGGGATCGCTTCCTGCCGCAACTCGCGGGCAACGATCGACGTATTGCTGAGGATGGTTTTGAAATCGGCGGCACTGTACTGTTTGAGCAGAGGCGGAGAGATGAGAAAGTAGCCCTCGGCAAGATCCTGCGCCATTTTTTTCGGGTTGCCACTGATCGCCATACAAAGATCCGTTCAATAAGTTAAGCCGGCTTTTTTGCGCACCTTGAACATGGTCTTGCGGGCAACGGCGCGGGCCTTGTCGGCGCCGTCGGCGAGGATACGCCGCACCCCCTCCGGGTCGGCGAGGAGCTCGGCGCGCCGCGCCGCGTAGGGAGCAAAGTAATCGCGGATGGTGACAAAGAGTTCTTCTTTGACTGTCCCATAACCGAGGCCGCCGGCAAGGTACCGCTGGCGCAATCCTTCGTCCTCGGCTTTTTCCAGGAAGAGACGGTAAATTTTGTAGACATTGCACTGATCCGGATCTTTGGTTGCTTCGACCGGGGTCGGGTCGGTGACGATCCGCATCACCTGTTTACGCAGCGCTTTCTCTTCGCTAAAAAGGTCGATGGCATTGCCGTAACTCTTGCTCATCTTCTGGCCGTCGATGCCGGGGACGGTCGCCACTTCGTCATCGATCTCCGGTTCCGGCAGGGTGAAGATCTCGCCGTATGCATTATTCATCTTGATGGCGATGTCGCGGGTGACTTCGACGTGCTGTTTTTGATCCTTGCCGACCGGCACCTTCTCGCTTTGAAAGAGGAGGATGTCAGCGGCCATCAGCACCGGATAAGCAAAGAGCCCGTGGTTGGCAGCAATGCCCCGTGTCGTTTTGTCTTTAAAACTGTGGCAACGTTCCAAAAGACCCATCGGCGTGAAGTTGGAGAGGATCCAGGTCAACTCCTGCACCTCGGGGAGATCAGACTGCACCCAGAAGGTACTCTTTGCCGGATCCATCCCCAGGGCCAGGAAGTTGACCGCCGCTTCCATCGTCCCCTTGGCCAAAGCTTTGCCGTCGCTCACCGAAGTCATGGCGTGATAGTTGGCGATGAAGCAGAAGAGTTCTTCCTTCTCCTGATGATCAATCATCTTCTTCATCATGCCGAAGTAGTTGCCAAGATGGAGAGAACCGGACGGCTGAATGCCGGAAAGGACGCGCATAATAAAAAAAACCTCACAAACTTTAGATATCGAACCGATTTGTTCGGTCTGCATGTTCCTGATGATGAAGCTGGACTTTAACAGATATGGACAAATGACGTCAATATTTCGCCAGAGCGGACAACTTGCCTCGACAGGGGGCACAGGGTAAGATAAATTTCAATATCCCCTTGAAGGAGTGAACATGGCGCAACACGAACGGGAGGCGATCCTCCGCTTGTTTGACACCCTTGATCGCGAGCATCTGGCTGGCAAGCACGAAGCCTTGCAGTTGGCGATCATTACCCTCCTTTGCGGCGGACACCTGCTGCTGGAAGATCGTCCCGGTCTCGGCAAGACCACATTGGCCCTGGCTCTGGCCCGCGCCACCGGCCTCCTCTTCGGACGGGTGCAGTGTACCAGTGATCTCCTCCCCTCCGATATTACCGGGTTGTCGATCCTCGACCGCGCGGCCAACGATTTCCGTTTCATCCCCGGCCCGATCTTTTGTAACATCCTTTTGGTCGACGAACTCAATCGTGCCATGCCCCGCACCCAGAGCGCCCTGTTGGAAGCGATGGAGGAGCGCTGCGTGACCGTCGAAGGGGTGACGCACCGGCTCCCCGAACCGTTCATGGTCATTGCCACCCAGAATCCCGGCGAACAGGTCGGCACCTTCCCTCTCCCCGAGTCGCAGCTCGATCGCTTCCTCATCACCACCGGCATCGGCTATCCTTCTGCCGAGATCGAGCGCCAGATCATCGCCGGCGGCAGTATCCGCGATAATCTGAAACAGATCGAGCCTCTGATTAGCCACGAAGAGCTTTTGTCCAGCCGAAAGGCGGCGCAGAAAGAGGTCCATCTGGCGCCGGCGATCATCGATTATATTCATCGCATTGCCGTTGCCACCCGTACTGCAACCATGGTCAGCGCCGGCATCTCGCCGCGCGGCGCCATTGCTCTTGCCCAGAGTGCCCGAGCCTGCGCCTGGCTGCAGGGGCGCGATCATGTCATCCCCGAAGATATCCAGGCGATGCTGCTGCCGGTCAGCGCCCATCGGCTGATCCTGCGCCCCGAACATGAGGGGATCAACAAACGCGAGGTGCTGTCATCGCTCGTCCGCACTCTTCCGGTTCCCCGCTAAAACTCACCCGCACCGGCGGGATCTATATCGGCATGACCCTGATCCTCGGCTTTGCCGCGGTCAATACCGGCAACAACCTTCTTTATCTGATCGTTGCCGCGCTGCTGGCCTTTATGGCGAGTACCGGCTTTGCCGGCAAGCGCAACATCGAAGGGTATGAGCTCGACCTCGATGTCCCGGATGAAGTTTATGCCGGCAGTGCCACCCTGCTGACCCTGCGGATTTACAACCCGCGCCGCTTCCTCCCTGCTTTTCTGCTGCGCATTGAACTTGATGATGCGACCGTTCTCCTCCCTTATCTTCCGGCGCAAAGCAGTGGTCGCGTGACCCTCCCTTACTCCCCAGAGCGGCGCGGCCATAACCGGATAAAAGAGCTGCGCATCAGCAGCCCCTTTCCTGTCGCTTTCTTTGTGCGCCGCCAGACCTTTGTTCTCGATGGCGATATCCTCGCTTTCCCGGCGCCGCGTCCCTTACCGTATCTCCTGAGCGCCAGCGGCAAAGAAGCGCATCGTCCCGGTCAAAGCAGCGCCCGGCGCGGCCATCAGGGGGTCGTGGCCGGGATTTTCGATTACACCGGCAATGAACCGCTCAAACGCATTCACTGGCGTCTCTCCGCCCGTCACGATTCCCTCAAGGTCAAGGAGTTGGAGAGTGACGCCAGCGAGCCGGTCATCATCGTCCCGGCCGAACTCCCCGGTGCCAGCTGGGAAGAACGCTTGAGCGGGGCTGCCTGGCTGATCGACCGCACCCTGCGCCGCGGCCGTCCCGTCGGTTTGCGGCTGGGGTCGGGTCTGCTGGCGCCGGGGAGCGGCCGCGATCATAAACTCAAACTGCTGCGCGCTCTGGCCCTTGCCGATGCCGATTAGACGCCTCCTCCTCATGATTGCCGCCCTGGCCGCTCTGGTCGGCGCCGCGCCCCTCTGGCCCTGGCTCGATCTGCCGCTACGCCTCCTGTTGCCGCTCGCTTTCCTCCTCGGCCTCTGGGCGGATCGACGCGGTACGGTTCTCCTGGCGGCGCGACCGGCAACGCTCCTGATGGTTGTCGCTTTCTTGTGGTACGCGGCGCACGCCAGCCGCGGCGATATTGTCGGGCCGGCGACCAATCTTTTGGCCCTCCTCCTCGCCCTGCGTCTGCTCACCGAAAAGAGCAGCCGTCATCTCCTGCAGATCTTCATTCTTTCCCTCCTTGCTTTGGCCGCGTCTTCCCTATATTCACTGAGCAGCGCCTTCCTGCTCTTTTTGATCCTGGAAGTTTTGGCCATTGCCTTTGGTCTCTTCCTCCTTTGCTATGCAGACGCCGATCCCCAGGCGCAGCTCGACCGTCGCCCCTTGCGGGCCATCTTTGCCACCGGTCTGGGATTGCCGCTCCTCTCCCTCCTCTT
>JAXMLA010000029.1:0-2157 GCA_034370465.1 Desulfuromonadales bacterium | reverse complement strand
TAACTACCGAGGCCGCTTCGCCGGGCAGGTTGACCAGTATGGAGGTGGTGGATCCTCCATACTGGGAGCCGTAGTAAATGCCCGCCAGCATAATCAGGGCGGAAACGGGCGGCAATGTGAAGGTAATGGGGAGCAGCATAGCAATGGTGGCCGTCGGCCCGAGTCCGGGCAATACCCCGATAAGGGTGCCGAGAAAAACACCAATAAAACAATAGAGCAGGTTAGCGCCGGTAAAAGCGGTTGAAAAGCCTAAACTCAGGTTGGCAATCAGTTCCATAGCACCTTCACATTACGAATGACTATCCGCCGAACCACGATCCCAGAACAGGAAGCGGCACTCCCAAACCCTTCAAAAATACCAGAATGCAAAACACGGTGAGACCCGCCGCGAGGGCAAGGGAGACCCCCCAGCGGAACTTGATGCTGGCGTAAGCACTGATGATCACCAGCGCGGGTAACGCAATAAGGAGGCCGGCGGTTCGGACGATGAGTCCGAATATCACCGTTCCCGCGGTAACCAGGAGGAGTCCCTTGAAGGCAAAGCTTCCTATGGGAGTGCCCTGTTCCAGGAAAGAGCGTACCAGGGAGATCAACCCCACCAGTATCAGCAGGCTGCTGAGAATCGTGGGGAAGTAGGCTGGTCCCATCTTCAGGGCCGTACCCATAGGATAATCGCTGCCGACATAGATAAATGTTGACCCGATCAGGATATAGATGATCCCGGTCATAAAATCTTTAGGGTTGCGAACAAAAGAGGTCACTATATTCTCCTGGAAGGGGAGGTTAGTCGGCGTAAACGCCGGCCTTCTTGATGATCGGCGCCCATTTATCGATTTCGGATTTGAGTTGCGTACGCAGGGCTTCGGGGGTACCGCGTGATTCAGGCATGACTTCCGTGCCCAGATCGGCAAACCGTTGACGCAAGGTTGCATCCTTTAGGGATTCCTGGAGGGCCTGGGTAAGTTTCTCGATAATCGCCTTCGGTGTGCCCTTCGGTGCGTACAGACCATTCCAGACGGCGACTTCAAAGTTGGGCAAACCCGCTTCATGCAGGGTCGGCACATCGGGCAGGGCGGGAATCCGCTTCTTGGTCGTCACCCCGAAGACCTTTATTTTACCGCCTTTGATCTGGGTGATGGTGCTGGTTACCTGGTCGCACATGAGGTCCACCTGACCGCCCAGAAGGTCGTTCATGGCCGGCCCCGTGCCTCCGTAGGGAACGGTGGTGAGGTCCGTCTGGATGGCGGTCTGGAAAAGCATGCCGCAGAGGTGCGAAGCGGCGCCCACACCGGCATTGGCCAGATTGATCTTCGCGCTGTTGGCCTTTACATAGGCAATCAGTTCCTTCAGGTCATTCGCCGGGAAGTCTTTCTTGGCGACCAGGGTCATGGGTATATCGGCGACCAGTCCGATGGGCTCAAAATCAGTAATGGAGTTGTAGGGGAGTTTCCGGTAGAGCGTGGGAGCGGTGGAATGGCCAATATGGTGTAATAACATCGTATAGCCGTCCGGTGCGGCTTTTGCGACACGCGTGGCCCCGATAGTACCGCCGGCGCCCGCCACATTTTCCACGATCACTTGCTGTTTGAGGGCTGTTGACATCGAACGCGCCAGGAGGCGCGCTACCGCATCTGTCGGTCCACCCGCCGTGAAGGGTACGACAATGGTAATCACCTTTGACGGATACTGATCGGCATAAACCTGAGTCACAAAGAACAACGACAGACAAAGAAGCACTCGCAAAATCTTGTTAACCACGGCACACCTCCATAATGATTCTATTATTTACGATTGTTCATTACGTTACATTGACGCACTTTTTATCGGTGTAGACTTATGCAAAGGTCCCCTGTGTGTCAAGATATTTTTCGTTAAGGGCACTGTAGCATATCCCTTTGTGGACGTCATATTTGACGACTTCGTAAAAAGTCCGGATGCTGCGTTGCGCTACATCCCTCCCCCGCCTCCGCGGGGGCAGGCTTGCGGCGTTTTCCGGGGACACGTTCCGATCCCTTCGGGCTTCCGGAACAAGCCCCCTCCCCCGACGCCGCATTCCTCGTGATTTGCGCGCCTTGCCTGCGGCCTTTTTACCGCGCCGTCCAAATTTACTCCCCTTTTAGACTTTTTACCGCGTCATCAAACATGCCGAACTCGTAA
>JAXMLA010000028.1:0-1448 GCA_034370465.1 Desulfuromonadales bacterium | reverse complement strand
CCCCCCCCGAATCGGTCGCCTGGTATCTCCCCTGCAACAGATTCCACAGAGACCTGACACCCTCCGGTTGCGGCTCGTCACGAAATGTCAGATGTTGAGACCTGACACCCTCCGGTTTTTCGATCGAGAACGCGTGCCGGGCCATCACCGCTCGAAAGGCCTCCCGCAGCAGCTCGATGGCAGCTTCGTTGCACAGGATCTTCCTCCTCTTGTGCGTCACGGCCGTGAAGAAGTACGTCCCGCCTTCCGTTCGAACTCGCCGGTATTGCATGCGATCCCATCGTTGACGATGTTGGGTTTCGTTCCTCAACCCAACCTACAACGCTATCAGGAATAGACCGAGAACGCAGTTTCATCAGGCTCATGTCTCTTGATGAGCGTGCTCGGGGGCACCTTCAGGTCCTGCAAAACTCTTCGGATCACACGCAACGCTTCGCCGAACTGTTCTTCGTCGGGAACCTCTACGTCAACTATATACACGCCGCTTCCCCCTCCGCCGCCGGTCACCTCGCCGAGTCCGGTCTCAGAGAGCGCTTTCTCAAGCGGCTCTTCAATCTCGTCCCTACTCTCTATGCCGAAATCGGCGGTTTCACCGGCCTTCAAGATGATCTCCAAGAACACCTGACTCATCGGGGGCTCCTCACGGTTCATTCAGATCATCACTGTACGCCTGGATCTTCGCACGAACTTCCGGCGCCTTGGCAGGCTTGCTACTCAAGGGCGGGCTCTTCGGATCATTGAGAAGCGGTGCACCTTCTCTAAGCCTCTTCTCATAGAAGACACCTTCAGCACCCTTGTTGGCTGCGGCGTTTCCCTGCACAGCCTTCACCTCCGCCTTCAGCCCCGGGGTCGCGTCAAACACGTCATGCCCCTTGGCGCGTCGCTGTTGCAAGACCTGCTCTGGCGTTCCCACCCCACTTGCCCGCCCTACGTACACGACCTCCCCTTGCGGGTTCTTCAGTTCATACGTGATGTATGTCCGGGGTTGACTCGCCGCTGTCCCCTTTGCGGCTTGTGGTGCGACAGGCCCATGCCCCGACCTCTCCACAACCTCAAAACCGCCTCCCTTCCCACCACCTCCCGCCTCCGCCGCCTCCCGGGAAGCTCTTTCGGTGGTCTCCCTCGTGGCCCCGCGTTCCCCCGCTTCCCTGGCGAGTCGCCCGGCGCCCTCCTCTGCACCGCGCTCCGCATGCCCGGCCAGTCTCCTCCAGGCCGTTCTGCCGGCCTGCGCCAGCTCGTCGCCCTTGTCGATGACCTTGCCGACCTTCTTGGCCTTGCCTCCGAGACCTCCGGTGGCTACCGCCATTGCGAAGTTGGTCCCGTAGTTCTTGAGAACCTGGGAATCCTCTCCGGTCGCGGTGTCGATCACGTAGTCTACGGCCGTATCACCGGCCGCGCTCGTCGCTTGCCAGGCGAGATAGACGAGGAGAGGAACCCAAATCGCTTCG
>JAXMLA010000027.1:0-19619 GCA_034370465.1 Desulfuromonadales bacterium | reverse complement strand
GTCGGTAAGCGTCAGGTTTTCCAGGATGACCAATTTTTTTTGATCGTGGACGATATTTTTTTTCAGAGCGTCGATGCTCTCCGCAAAAGCAAAAGTCGAAAAAAAGCTCAAAGCAATTGCCACCAGGATGGATGTAATTCTCATTTTTTTAACTCCTGTCTGTTCGGTTTCCGGGGAGTTTTTTCCCCGGTAGTCCATGTGGAAGTTTTTTAAAAATAGCCCGGCAGGGCCTATGGGGAGGCGTCGCCTTTTCGGTCATGAAGTGTAACCTAGCCGGGCAAATCAGTTTCATTGCTGTTCCAGCGATCCAATCTCTATCGCCTTGAGGAGAGGACTCCCCTGATCCGATCAAGTTCGGCCCCGGCCAGCCGGTACTCCAGTGATGCCTGGAGATTTCCCATTTCCGCCCTTTTCAGGGCCGCCACCGCTTCAGCATGCTTTGCTGCCGTCACCGTCCCTGCCTTGAGGCCGTTTTCACTCAGCCGCGCGTTTTCACGGGACAGTGAAAGCGCTTCACCGGCAACATCCATCATCTGTTTCGAACGCTCCAGCTTCCGGTACACCTTGTCGATTTCGATTCCGATCCGCTTGTCTGTCCGGGCCAGGTTCTCTTTCGCCTGCGACTGCTGGGCGACGCGCTGGCCAATTTCGCCTCTCCGTTTCCCCCAGTCGAAAATATTCCAGCTCAGCTCGGCGCCGAAGATGCCGATGTTCTTGTCGACAAACGCCGCTCCGTCCTGGTAACCGTGCTTGGCAAAGATCGTCAGGTCAGGGATGTAATCAAAGCGGGCGGCGCGCACCGCGTGCTCTGATTTTTTCACGGTTTCGCGAGCGGCAAGCAGTTCGCCGTTCCCGGTTCTGGCCTCCTCTTGAGACTGGTCCTTTGTCAGTTCCATCATTTCCGGTAGACCGGTCTCGGTCACTTCCAGGAGGGTGTCACTCGGCAGCCCGAGGAGATCGTTGAGCTCCGAGGTGACGTCCGAGATGCTGTTTTCTGCGGCGATAAACGCCTGCCTGCTCTGAAGCAGATTGGCCTTGGCGGAGATGAGGGCCACTTCGAGGAGATTCCCCGCCTTGACCGCGTCATCGGCTTCGCGCAGGTTCTCTTGCGCCGCAGTCAGCGAGGCCTGGGCGGCCTCCCTCTCCTTGTCGGCAATCAGCAAGCTGTAATAGAGCTGATGCACGGCAAGGATCGTCTCGTTTTCCGACCTTGTCAGCTCTGCGGCGGCAATGTCGCGATCCGCCCGGGCAACCTGATTGACTTCATGAATCTTGAACAGCTGCGTGACCGGCTGAGCAAGGGTCGTTTCCGAGACCAGAATGGTGGAGCGGCTCTGGCTTATTTTCACATCGTTGTCGGGAAAAGGCCCGCCGCCGATATTCCCCAGACTCCCCGCCGGTACGGTGACCAGTTGTTTGTCCGACAGGGCGAGGGCCTTGGTGTTGTTGGTCAGCTGCGGGAAATATTGCGACCGCGCCGAGACCATCTTCTGATCGTTCTCCGTCACCTTGGCCCGGTCGATTTTGAGCACCGAGTTCTGCTTTAACGCCAGTTCAACCGCCTGCGACAGCGGCAGAAACTGTTTTACCGGCTCTGCCGAGGCCTTTTCGCCCGTGGTGAGGAGGGCACAGAGGGCGATCGTTGCAATGACGGCAGCCGCCGGTTTGCCGGATGTTTGGGCGGAGCGGGATTTGACCGCCACAAAGAGGACCGGAACGATCAGCAGGGTGAAGCACATCGAGAAGACCAGGCCGAAGGCCATAACGCTCGCCAGCGGGCTCCAGAGGCTCGATCCGGAGAGGATCATCGGGACCATCCCGACGGCGGCAGCCATGGAGGTCAGGAAGATCGGCCGCAGCCTGCGTGCCCCTGCCTCCCGGGCAGCCTGTTCCAGGGGGACCCCTTCAGCGATCCGTTCGTTGCAGTAGTCGACGAGGATGATGCCGTTTCGAACGACGATGCCGCACAAGCTGATGACCCCCATGAAGGACGTAAATCCGAAGGGATTGTTGGTAACCAGCAGGCCGAACATCGCCCCGAAGAGGGTGAGGGGGATGGAGGCCATCACCACCAGCGGTTCGGAAACGTTCCTGAACTGCACCAGCAGCACCAGGAAGATCGCCACCAGACTGATCGCCAGAGCGCCGATCATCTGCGGGAAGACCTCATCCTGGTTATCCTTGTCGCCGCCGTAGTAGATCCGGTAGCCGACCGGGAGTTGCAGGTCCTTGATCTTAGGCATCGCCTGCTCGAGGATTTTCGAGGCATAGACCCCCGGCTTCGGGAAGGCCCGGACGGTCAAGGTATGGACGCCGTTTCTCCGGACGATCCTGCTGGTCTGCCACTCGGGCGCCAAAGTGGCAACGGCGCGGAGCGGGATCTTGGCACCAGTCAGTTCCGAGTTGACGTAGGTATTGCTGATGTCCCCGAAGGATGAGCGGGAGGCCGGGTCGAGTCGCAGCTTGATATTGACGGCGCGGTCCCCTTCCCAGAAGGTGCTCACTGCGGCGCCGTCGAAGGCGCCGGCCAGGGTTTGCGACACCGATGCGTCGGTGATGCCGAGACGGTTGGCCAACTCGTCGTTGACCTTGACGTCGACCATGTACGAGTCGTTGAAGTAGTCGCGGTGCACGTACTCGGTATTTCCTACCTCTTCGAGAATCTCCCGCACCTTTTCTCCCAGTCGCTTCAACTCACCGATGTCGTCACCGGCGATCCGCACTTCGATCGGTGCCTCCATCTGCGACCCCTGCTGGAGTTCCTTGACGATTACCATCGCCTCCGGCGTCAGGGCGGCTAGTGCCGGACGCAGTTCCTTCACCAGTCGGCCGGTATCTTTGACTGACGCGGTGTTGACGATGAACTGGCCGTAAGCGCCGTCGGGCTGCTGCGGATTGACGTTGTAGTAGAATCTCGGGGCGCTCTGGCCGACGAAGGTGGCGTAGTGTTCGACCCCCGTGCGGGAAGCGAGAGCTTTTTCGATCCGACTCATCACGACGTCGGTCGCCTCGATGCGCGTTCCCTGGGGCATCCAGACATCGATCACGAACTGGTTGCGCTCGGCTGAGGGGAAGAACTGCTGCGGCACGAAGACGAAGAGCAAGATGCCGAAAGCGAAGGCCGCCACTCCGAGAGTGTAGGCGAGCCACTTTTTGTCCATGAAGACCTTGATCCAGATTCCGTAGGCATCCTGGAGGCGGTCGAGCAGCCCTTTCTTCTCCTTCTTGCCGTGGTCCTCGGCGGCGTCGTGGTCATGGAGCCCCTTCTTGATGAAAAAGCTGCAAAGGAGCGGGGTGATGAAGACCGCCACGAGGAACGAAACCGCCAGGGCGATGGCGACCGTGATCGGCAGCGCCATGACGAACTCGCCGGCGGAGCCGGTGATGATCAACAGCGGCAGGAACGAGGCGATGATGGTGATAGTGGCCACCAGCACTGGGATAAAGACGTCGCTGGCACTCCGCCAGGCAGCCTCGGACCTCGGTACCTTGTGGTCCAAAAGCTCAACGTAGTTGTCGATGACGACGATGGCGTTGTCGACGACGATCCCGAGGACGACGATCAGCGCGGCGATGGAGACTTGATGCAGCGCGATCCCCATGGCATTCATTACCCCGAGGGTGCCGCACAAGCTGATCGGGATGGCCAGGGCGGCGATGAGCGCGACCCGGATCGGCAGGAGGAGGATGATGACGACGACCACGGCAATGATGGCGATCAGGAATTCATGGCTCAGGCTGGCGATCCGTTCCTTGACCATCCCCGGCTGGTTGGCGACCAGGTCGACCTCGACATCGGGGGGGAGGAGCACCTGAAGGCGCTTGAAGACTGTGTCGAGCTGTTCACCCAGCTCAACGATATTCTTCCCCTTCTGCATCTCGACGGAGAGGAGCAGGCAGGGCTCGCCGTCGTAACGCACCATGAAGTTCGGGTCCTCATAGCGACGTTCCACCTTGGCAAAATCTTTGATGTAGACCGGATGGCCGTCCCTGGAGACATCGACGAGGACATTGCGGATTTCGTCTTCGGTATGGAAGTTCCCCGTCGTCCGCATCGGGATCTTCGAACTGTCAGCCTCGAAATTCCCGCCGCTCTGGATGACATTGCGCTGTTGCAAGGCATTCGCGATCTGGCCCGGGTTGGCGAAATACTGGGAGATCCGTTCCAGGCTGCTGGTGATCCAGATCTCTTCTTTCTGGTTGCCGTTGGTTTCAATCTTCCCGACCATGCGCACGGTGCGCATTTCATCGTGGATCTTGTCGGCGAAATCGCGCAGTTCCCGATAGCCGTACCGCTCGCCATGGACGGCGATCAGCATTGCGACGGTATCGCCGAAATCGGAATTAACGACCGGCCCCAGGACGCCGTCCGGGAGTTCGGTTGCGCGCGTCAGATTCATTTCATGGCGCAACTTGGCCCAGAACTGGTCTGAATTCTTGACGTTGTCCTCCAACTCGACATTGATGATGACCACACCGGGACGGCTGGTGGAATAGGTCTTCTCCTTGCGCACCTCGGGAAACTTGAAGATGTGCTTCTCAAGAGTCTTGGTGACCTGTTTCTCCACCTGCTCGGTGGTTGCTCCGGGGTACATCGCGGCGACGATTCCGGTTCTGATGGTGATCGTCGGATCTTCCGTCCTTTGCATCTTCAGGAAGGCGTGGACGCCGACGAAGACGAGCATTAGCGTCAAGATGATGGTTACGGCGGGATATCTAAGCCAAAACTTTATGGAATTCATGAAAGATGCTCCTCTTGGGATATACTTTATTTGCTGCCGGTCTGGGCTTCTGTTGCCGCTACGGTCAGCCCATCTCTCAGTCTGGTCTGCCCGGCCAGAACAATCAGTTCGCTCCCTTCAAGACCGCTCTTGATCTCGACGTTCCGGTTGACGGCCGCACCGATCTCCACGCGCTTGGCGTAAACGCGCTTCTCGTCGGGGTAGTAGACGTACACCTGGGTTGCGCCCTGCGGGTCACGCACCACTGCATCACCGGGGAGGGTCACCATGGATATGGTCCGGTCACCGCGGATGGTGGCTTCCGCGACCATGCCGACGCGCAACGCGTGCTCTTGATTCGCCACACTGATCCGGGTCATGTAGGTGCGGGTGCCCGGGTCAGCGGAGACATTGATGACCCGCACCGTCCCCGTGAATGTCTTCCCGGGCAGGGCGGGGACGGTGATCTCCGCTTCCTGTCCGATCTTGACCAGATTCACGTCCGTCTCCGGCACGCCGATATTGACCTCAACCGGGTCCATCTGCACGATCTCGAAGACGACGCGACCCGGAGTGGCGGTATCGCCCGGCTCGATCGTCCGTTTGGCGATGTAGCCGCTGGTCGGGGCACACAGGGTCCCATCGGTCAGACGTTTCCGGGCCAGATTTTCCGAGGCAACCGCTTGCTCATACTGTTGCCTTGCGGAGTCATAGGCGGCCTTGTATTTCTCAAAGTCGTTCGCTGCCAGGCTGTTGGTGTCATACAGCATCTGCATCCGTTTAAATTCGTCTTCCGCCCGGTTGTAACCGACCCGGGCTTGATCGGCTTGCGCCTTGGCCGCCGCCAACGGCAGTTGGTAATCGGTCAGATCGATGGCGGCAAGGACCTGCCCCTTCTTGACGTATTCCCCCTCCCGCGGCCCCACCGATAAGACTTTGCCGGAAACGAGGAAGCCGAGTTGCGCCGGCGCGTTTTCTGTGGAGACGATTCCGCTCACCGAGATGGTTTCGCGCTCCTGAACCTGCTGGACTCTGCCAACCGTCACGGGAACAGCCTCGCTAACCGCTTCCTTTTTGTGATCACTGGTGCAGGCAGTGAGAGAAAGGCCCAAAATTAACGCGGGAACAGTCACGAGAATCGATTTGAATGTGCTTTGCATGGGTTGACTCCTTCTTACTCATTTAATGGGGGTTGTTATTCGTCTCAAAAGCGCTGGGCTAGTTCCAACAGCTGGTGCCGGATACTTTCATGATCCTCGCTGGCTCCCCATTCCGGGTCGTCACCCGCAATGAGCACCGTTTTCTGATCTGCTACCCCGAGAAAACCGAGGACTGAGCGCAGATAGGGGACACTCAGATCTTGCTCCTGTCCGACCTTGAAAGGTGGACCGGCATGCAGGTGCAGAGATTTTCTCGGCCGGTCGGAAAGGAGCCCTTCCGCTCCGCCCGGCGTCAGCCGATAGGTTCGATCGGGGATACAGATCGCATCGATGTACATCTTGAACTCCGCCGGGAACCAGAGGTTGAGGCTGTGGGTCACAAAGACGTACTTGTCACACCGGGTGAACTGGTCGGCGAGACGCCAGAGACGGCTCATCTTGCGCCGCTCCTCTTCCGAAAGGAGGAGAAGGTAGTCCTCACCTTTTTCGATCCGCCGCAAGGCGCTGAAGACGTCCTGATCGACGCGCTGGATGCCGTCGCGGTACAGGTCGAGAACCTGCACCTCGTCATGCGGCTTCCGGCGCAGGTATTCATCCAGGAATTCGTACCCCAACGACAGGGAACGAGATCTATCCTGAGGTCTGACATTGCAGGTGAGGTAGAGCAGGTTTGCCATGAAGTTCTCCTTTACAATTGATATTGATCTCCTCATAGCGATATGTGTGCCAACCAATTTATGTTAGAAATTTCATGTAGTTACAAGAAAGCAGTTAGCGTGTCTGCGATACTTCATGATTTTTTATTGCGAAATATCGAGGATTGTTGGTATTGTGTGCGAAATATCGTGGATGGACGGGAGGTCTAAAAGCAGATGAAGATAAAAACGGAAGGGAAGGGCACAACCAGCGTGGTGAGCGACAAGGGTCTGGCCGGCCGCGATGAATTCATCAGGGAGATAACCCTCAGAATTTGCAGCAGCCTGGAAATAAAAGACTCGTTGCGCAGTGCTTTCGAGTATCTGAAGGAGCATTTCCCCCTCAATTCTTTGGTCCTCGTCATCATCGACGAGCGACTGGGGGCGATCCGGCGCATTGACCATGCCTCGGAAAATGTCGCTCTTCCTCCCAGCATCATCCCGCTACCTGAAGGGGTGCGGCAGAAGATTGCCGCTCGGAATTTTTCAGAGCCATTTATCGTGGACATTGAAAAGGATGAGATTCTTGGCGCGCTCGAACCTATAGTGAAATTCGAAGGAAACACGCAGTTGATCGTTCCTTTGCACATCAGGGGGGAGCTGATCGGGTGGCTGCATTTGCGGGCATTGGGAGAGGGGCGCTACGGTGAAGAAGTTCTCAACCTCGCCAGCTGTCTGGCGGAGCCGTTTGCGATTGCCCTGGCCAACGCCCTCGCTCACGAAGAGGTCCTCCGCTACCAGGACATCCTGCTGGACGACAAGCGTTTCCTGAACCGGGAGTTGCACGGTGACGCCGCGGACGGGATCATCGGCGGCAATACCGGGCTGCGCAATGTCATGGAGATGGTGCGCCAGGTGGCGCCGCTCAACAGCACCGTCCTCATCCTCGGCGAGACCGGGACCGGCAAGGAATTGATCGCCAATGCGATTCACTTCTCTTCGCCGCGCAGGAATGGACCATTCGTCACGGTGAATTGCGGCGCGCTGCCGGACAACCTGATCGACAGCGAGCTCTTCGGGCATGAAAGAGGGGCTTTTACCGGGGCAGTGGCCGAGAGCCGGGGGCGCTTTGAGCGGGCCGACGGCGGAACTATCTTTCTGGATGAAATTGGTGAGCTCCCGCCGAACGCACAGGTACGGCTGCTCCGGGTGCTGCAAAACCGCGAAGTGGAGAGAGTCGGCGGGAAGCGCCCGATCCCCGTCGATATCCGGGTGATCGCGGCAACGCACCGCAACCTGCAAAGTATGGTAATGGAAGGGAGCTTCCGCGAGGACCTCTGGTACCGTTTGAGCGGCTTTCCCATCATGGTGCCGCCGGTGCGGCAGCGAAAGGAGGACGTGCCGGCTCTGACCCGCCACTTTGTGACGGCCAGGAGCAGGGACCTCGGTATCGGGATGCCCCCGTCCATCGCGCCAGGGGCACTGCAACGGCTCATGGAATACGACTGGCCCGGCAACGTCCGGGAGTTGGAGAACCTGGTCGAGCGTGAACTCATCCTGCATCGTAGCGGGCCACTGACCTTCAGCACGTTGCTGCCTGGCCCGGAACAAAAGAACCTGCCGCCCGTCGCCGACAGCAGCGGGTCACTTTATCCCCTCAACCTCGACGAGGCCAACGCCGTGCATATCACCGAGGTCCTGAAATTGGCCAAGGGGAAGGTCGATGGTCCCGGCGGTGCGGCCGAGATGCTGGGGATCAACCCGAGCACGCTCCGTTCGCGCCTGGACAAGCTCGGCGTCAGCTATCGCCGCCGGGTCGGAAAGGGGGGGGTGTGACTTGATTTTTACTTTACAAACGTGGATTTGATGGAGGTAGGGTATGTGGTGCAAAGCTATAGTGGGTTTGCTGCTGATTGTCAGTACGACGGGCTGTTCGTCACTCATTGGCGACCGCCAGGTGCGCGAGAAGGTCCTTGTTTCCTATTTGAATCAGTCGGAACGGCTGATTCTCTATTACCCCGGCAATCTCCGGCCGGATGACCAGTTAAAGGTCCTGTTCAGTGAGTATATCTCGGCGCCGCTGGTCGAACTGTTTCCGGCCACGGCAACCCGCGGCATCATCGAGGAGTTTCTGGACTCTTCCCCGCGGCTGGCGGATGGCGCCACCCGGATTGTCGATCCTGCGGAATGGCGATCGCTCTCCCAGAGTCGCGACACACCCGTTCTCTTCTTCTATGCCAGTTGGCAAATGGTTTATCAGCGTCTGCCGCCGAATCTTCACAAGCAAAAATTGCAGAGTGGTGCCATTGCCAAGGTTCTCCCCCTTGGTCAGGTTTTGGCCGGGAAAGGGACTATTTCGCTGCGCACGGCTGTTTGGGAGGCTGACTGTGCATTTAAACCCTTCGAGGGAGAGTATTTTCCGATCGACGAATGGGCGTCGAACGATGCCGGAAAGCTGCATGCGGGGGTGAAAGCCGTACAGGAATTCTGTGGCCAAGGGTTTGCACGGCAATTTTCAACCTTATAGACGATCCTCAAGCACCGATCTAATGACCAGCATGTTGGTCAGACCGTTTTCCGGTTGACGCCGAGAAGGATAGCGTTAGGCTCCCCTTGACAACAGAACGGCGCATGATTACCTTGCCACTTCGATTCATCCACTAGAACGAAGGAGAACAACCGGTCATGGCCACAGAAAAAGGTTCCATTTCGATCCACACTGAAAATATCTTCCCGATCATCAAGAAGTGGCTCTACAGCGAAAAGGAGATTTTCCTCCGTGAACTGATCGCCAACGGCGTTGATGCGATCAGCAAGATGCAGCATATCAATCTGGTTGAGGGACTGGGTCTTTCCGAGGATTTCCATGTCGATCTCATCGTCGACAAGGAGGCCGGCACCCTGACAATCAAAGATAACGGCCTCGGTCTTACCGCTGATGAAGTGCGGCGTTATATCAACCAGATCGCTTTCTCCTCTGCCGAAGAGTTCATCCACAAATTCGAAGCCCTCAAGGACAGCAACCAGCTCATCGGCCACTTTGGTCTCGGTTTCTACTCCGCTTTTATGGTCGCTAAAGAGGTGGAGATCCGCTCCCTTTCCTGGCAGAAGGATGCCACCGGCGTGCATTGGCGCTGTGACGGCTCGACCGGTTACGAGCTCGAAGATATCGAGATGACGGAGCGCGGCGCCGAGATCATCCTCCACTTGGAGGAGAGCGAAAAGGAGTTTTTGGAGCCGACCCGGCTGCGCGAACTGGTCAAGCGCTTCTGCAACTTTTTGCCGGTCGCCATCCGTATCGATGGCGAAACGATCAACGAGCGTAATCCCCTGTGGACGCGCAGCGCCAAGGAGATCACCGACGAAGAGTATAAGGCGTTCTATCACCAGCTCTACCCCTTCAGCGACGATCCCCTCTTCTGGATCCATCTCAACGTCGATTTCCCCTTCAACCTCAAGGGGATCGTCTACTTCCCCAAACTCACCACCGAGTTCGATGTCAGCCGCAGCCACATCAAGCTCTTCTGCAACCAGGTCTTTGTCTCCGACAACTGTCCGGAGCTTATCCCCGAGTTTCTCCTCCCCTTGCAGGGCTGTCTCGACGCCCCCGATCTACCCCTCAACGTGTCACGCAGTTACCTGCAGAACGATCCGCAGGTGCGCAAGATCCGCGAAGTTCTGTCCGGGCGGGTGGCGGCGCGGATCGGCGATCTTGCCAAGAAGGAGCGCGAGGAGTTCGGCCGGATCTGGGCGGATATTCACACCTTTGTCAAATACGGGATGATGCGTGACGACAAATTCTTCGACAAGGTCAAGAATGACGTCATCTACCGCAGTAGCGATCCCTGTGGCTACACGACTCTCCCCGAGTATCTGGCGCGAGCCGAAGCGACCCACAAAGATCAGGTCTATTACGCCAGCGACGCCACGGCGCAGGCCTCCTATATCAAGCTGCTGCAAGGGCAGGGGATCGAGATCGTCTTCCTCGACTCGACGATCGACAGTCACTTCATCCAGTTTCTGGAGATGAAGGAGAGTACGGTCAAATTCCAGCGCGTCGATGCCGACGTCAGCTCCGCCCTCATCGATGCTGACAAAAGTGCCGACATCGTCGAGGGGGCCGATCAGAAGACTCTTGAGATGAAGGTGCGCGAAGTCTTCGAGAAGCGTTTGGCGATCGACGGGCTGACAGTGCGGGTGGAGAGTCTCAAAGATGCCAGCCTTCCCGGCATGGTCCTGATCTCAGAGCAGATGCGTCGTTTCCGCGAGATGATGCGCTCGATGGGGCGCGGCAAGAGTGAGGGTGAAGAAGGGATCGGCGATCATACCTTGCTGGTCAATGTCGCCAGCCCGATCGTCCGCTCCCTGGCGCGTTTTGAGGAGGAAGGACGCAGTGACGATGCCGAGCTCCTCGTCGGCCAGGTCTACGATCTCGCCATGCTCAGTCACCAGGAATTCAGCAAAGAGCGGATGGAGACTTTTCTCGAACGCAGCAACCGGATCCTTGAGCTGATCTGCAAGAAGTAATTTAAAACACCAGCGATAGCGGCGGGGTGATCCAGAAGGGTCACCCCGCTCACTTATTGGCCCTGAAGATACTTTCGCTTGACCGTTTAATCCTCTGTCGTTATGGTACCGTATTCTGTCAGAGGAGAAGAGGGTGAGTGATCTTTTCGAGATTGTCGATGCCGATGATCAGGTGATCGGGACGGCCTTGCGCTCCGATTGCCACGGCAATCCGCAATTAATCCATCGCGTCGCGCATGTCCTGGTCTTTGATCGGCAGGGCCGACTGCTGCTGCAAAAGCGCTCGATGAACAAAGATGTCCAGCCGGGAAAGTGGGACACCAGCGTTGGCGGCCATCTTGATCCGGGCGAGACCTACGCGGCAGCGGCGAAAAGAGAGATGTTCGAAGAGCTCGGGATCGCCGATCTCCCCCTCACGTTCCTTTATGCTTATCCGATGCGCAATGACTTCGAGTCGGAGAATGTTGCCACCTTCACGGCTTGTCACGATGGCCCGTTCCTCTTTTCTGCGATAGAGATCGATGAAGTGCGCTTTTGGACAGCGCCAGAGATTGACGCCGCGTTGTCCAGCGGTATACTCACCCCGAACTTCGAGGATGAATGGGCGCGCTGGCAGGGGCATCAGTCCCCCTGAACCGGTCGCGTGCTCTTTTCGTGGGCAGCAAAATTGCCAGCGTCTATTTTTTAGGCGTACCCCAACCTTTTTTGTGTGCACAATATTCTGAAATTCTTTAAAATCAGCAAGTTACTTTTTTACTAAATTTCGGCAAGGTCTTTGCTCTAGTAAGGTGACAACGAGCCAATTGACACGGGAGGCTATGACAATGCGTAAAGTTGAGGCAATTATCAAACCGTTCAAACTCGACGAAGTCAAAGAGGCTTTGAACGAGATCGGTATTCAAGGGATCACGGTGTGTGAAGTCAAGGGTTTCGGTCGCCAAAAAGGGCATACCGAACTCTATCGCGGCGCCGAATATGTCGTCGACTTTATCCCCAAGATCAAGATGGAGATCATCGTCAGTGATGAGATGGTTGCCAAGGTTGTCGACACCATTGCCGAAGCCGCCCGCACCGGACGCATTGGTGACGGCAAGATCTTTGTCACTCCGGTTGACGAAGTCGTCCGGATTCGGACCGGCGAACGCGGTAACGACGCACTTTAAACTTTTGAGCAAGTTAGCTGCCGGAGGGTTGCGGGTCTCTTTCCCGCGGTCGTTCCGGCCTTCCCTTACCCACCACTAGACACCTTATGAAGGAGAGTTCCATGACTGGTAAAGAAGTCGTCGAGTTCGCAAAGAAGCATGACTGCAAAATGGTCGATTACAAATTTCTCGACTTTATCGGCATCTGGCAGCACTTCAGCCAACCGATCAGCATGTTCAGTGAAGAGACCTTTGAAGAAGGGATCGGTTTTGACGGTTCCTCGATCCGCGGCTGGCAGCCGATCCACAACAGTGACATGCTCCTCCTCCCCGATCCGACCACGGCCAAGATCGATCCTTTTCCCAAAGTCTCGACCCTGAGCCTGATCTGCAACATCATCGACCCCTTCACCCGTGAAGGCTACACCCGCGACCCCCGTTTCGTTGCCCAAAAGGCCGAAGCGTTCCTCAAGTCGAGCGGCATTGCTGATACCTGTTACTTTGGACCCGAGCCGGAATTCTTCATCTTTGACGACGTCCGTTACTCCTCAACCGCTAATCAGTCCTTCTATTCGGTCGATTCGATCGAAGGTGCCTGGAACAGCGGCCGCGAAGAGTTCCCCAATCTCGGCTACAAGCCGGCTCACAAAGGGGGCTACTTCCCGGTGGCCCCGACCGACTCCCTCGTTGACCTGCGTAACGAGATGGTCGAAGTGTTGCAGAGCGTCGGTATGCAGATTGAAGCAGCTCACCACGAAGTCGCCACCGGCGGCCAGTGCGAAATCGATATGCGTTTCGACAGCTTGATGAAGATGGCCGACACCCTGCAGTGGTTCAAGTACATCGTCCGCAACGTCGCCTTCCGCAACGGCAAGACCGTCACCTTCATGCCGAAACCCCTCTTTGGCGACAACGGTTCCGGCATGCACTGCCACATGTCCCTGTGGAAAGACGGCAAGAATCTTTTTGTCGGCGACGGCTACGGCGGTCTCTCCAAGATGGCCATCTACTACATCGGCGGCATCATCAAGCATGCCAAGGCCCTCTGCGCCTTCACCAACCCCAGCACCAACTCCTACAAGCGTCTCGTCCCCGGCTACGAAGCCCCGGTCAACCTTGCTTACTCGAACCGCAACCGTTCGGCTTCGTTGCGGATCCCCGCCACCAGCAATCCCAAGTCGAAACGCGTCGAATATCGCACGCCCGATCCTTCCTGCAACGGCTATCTCGCCTTTGCCGCGATGATGATGGCCGGCCTTGACGGCATCGAAAACAAGATCGATCCGGGCCAGCCTCTTGACAAGGACATCTACGGCTTGTCGCCGGAAGAGCTCAAGGATATCCCGAGCGTTGCCGGTTCCCTCCTTGAAGCTCTGGAGTGCCTGAAAGCCGACCACGCCTTCCTCCTCAAAGGTGACGTCTTCACCGAAGACCTCATTGAGAAGTGGATTGAGTACAAGATGGAGGCCGAAGTCGACCCGATCCGTATGCGTCCGGTTCCCCTTGAGTTCCAGCTTTATTACGACTGCTGATTCCGGCTTTTCCGCACTGAAACAACAAAACGCCCCCGGTTCTTCAGGGGCGTTTTTGTTGTTTCAGTGGTATTTATCGTTCGCAAAAAGGAATTTATATGTTACAAAACTCCGGATCAAGACCTTTTACGGCACGTCCGAGAATGCCGCGAAGATTCGGACAATAATCACTCCCCTATTCTATTAATTCTTACCGGAGGTAACAGACCATGTCTGACCGTCTGAAGCAATTTGATCCGCAGATCGCTGCGGCCATCCACCACGAGACCGAGCGCCAGGAGAATAACCTCGAATTCATCGCTTCCGAGAATTTCGTCAGCGAGAACGTGCTCGAAGCACAAGGTTCGGTTTTGACCAATAAATACGCCGAAGGTTACCCCGGCAAGCGGTATTACGGTGGGTGTGACGTTGTCGATATCGCCGAGAACCTGGCGATCGACCGCGCCAAGGAGCTCTTTGGTGCCGATCATGCCAATGTGCAACCTCATTCCGGTTCGCAGGCAAACATGGCGGTCTATTTCGCCGAGTGTCAGCCGGGCGATACGATCCTCGGGATGAACCTGGCGCACGGCGGGCATCTCACGCACGGTTCGCCGGTCAACTTTTCCGGGAAACTTTTTAACGTTATCCCCTACGGGGTCAAGCGTGAAACCGGGCGCATCGATTACGACGAGGTCGAAGCTCTGGCCAAGCAGCACCGGCCGAAGATGATCGTCGTCGGCGCCAGCGCATATCCCCGCGCCATCGATTTTAAAGCCTTCCGCCAGGTCGCCGATCAGGTCGGGGCGGTGGTCATGGTCGATATGGCCCACATTGCCGGTCTGGTGGCGGCCGGCGTTCATGCCAATCCGGTCCCGGATGCCGAGTATGTGACCACAACCACCCACAAAACCTTGCGCGGCCCGCGCGGCGGCATGATCCTCTGTCGGGAAGAGTATGCCAAGAAACTCAACAGCAATATCTTTCCGGGGATTCAGGGCGGACCGCTGATGCACGTCATCGCCGCCAAGGCGGTCGCCTTCAAGGAAGCGCTGCAGCCGGAGTTCAAGCTTTATGCGCAGCAGGTGGTGAAGAATGCTCAGGCCCTCGCCGGGGCGCTGATGGAGCGCGGGTTCAATCTCGTCTCCGGCGGTACCGATAATCATCTCATGCTTGTCGATCTCTCCGGCACCGAACTGACCGGAAAGCTTGCCGAAGCGACCCTCGAACTTGCCGGGATTACCGTCAACAAGAATGCTGTTCCCTTTGATACCCGTTCACCCTTTGTCACCAGCGGCTTCCGGATCGGCACGCCGGCGACCACGACCCGCGGTCTGAAGGAGAAGGATATGCTGCTGGTTGCGGCCTGGATCGATCGGGCCCTTAAAGGGCATGATCAGCCGGAACTTCTTGCTAAAATCCGCGGCGAAGTGCAGGAACTTTGTCAGTCTTATCCCCTTTACGCCCATCGTCTCAAGTAGGATGACGATGAACCGCCCGTCCTGGGATGAGTACTTTATGGAGATCGCCAAGCTGGTGGCGAGCCGGTCAACCTGTCTGCGCCGACAGGTCGGGGCGGTGATGGTCAAGGATAAAAATATCCTCTCCACCGGTTATAACGGTACTCCCTCGGGGATTCGCCACTGTTCCGAAGTCGGCTGTCTGCGGCAGCAGATGAACGTCCCTTCCGGCGAGCGCCACGAACTCTGTCGCGGTCTCCATGCCGAACAGAATGCCATCATCCAGGCGGCCAAGCATGGTGTCAATATCGACGGTGCGGTTCTGTACTGCACCCATTCTCCCTGTATCATCTGTAGCAAGATGCTGATCAATTCGGGAGTCAAACGGATCGTCTGCACCGATGGCTATCCCGATCCTTTGGCCAAAGCCATGCTCGACGAAGCCGGTCTGATCGTCGAGACGATGGGGCTGAAATGAAGTGTCCCTTCTGTGCTTATATCGATACCAAAGTCATCGACTCACGGCTCGGTAAAGAGGGGAATAATATCCGTCGCCGCCGGGAGTGTGTCGAGTGCGAACGGCGCTTTACCACTTATGAACGCGTCGAAGAGGTGCAACCCCTGGTTGTCAAGAAGGATGGCCGCCGCCAGCCCTTTGACCGGGTGAAGATCCTCGCCGGTATCCAGCGTGCCTGTGAAAAACGGCCGGTGTCGAGCGAAGCGATCGAAAAGGTCATCGATCGTCTTGAACTCTCCTTTTTGGAGAGTGGCGAGCGGGAGATCGAATCGAGCCGGATCGGTGAAGCGGTCATGGCGGCCTTGCGCAATCTCGACGAGGTGGCTTATGTCCGCTTTGCGTCAGTGTACCGCCAGTTCAAGGATATCAACGAGTTTATGAGCGAACTCAAGGAGATCCTTGCCAAGGGTGAAGGGCATAACGGTGGCTGACGCTGCCGTTGTTGCTTTGCAGAGCGAGGACGAACGCTATATGCGCCGCGCTCTTGAGCTGGCGCGTCGCGCCGAGGGGCGCACTGCCCCGAATCCGGCGGTCGGAGCAGTGGTTGTCCGGGATAACGTCATCGTTGGCGAAGGATTTCATCCTGCTGCCGGGGAGCCGCACGCCGAGATCTTTGCTCTGCGTCAGGCTGGCAACACGGCTCAGGGGGCCACTCTTTATGTCACGCTGGAGCCCTGTTGCCATTGCGGCCGGACCGGTCCCTGTGCGACGGCCGTGATCGCCGCCGGCATCGTTCGGGTCGTGGCGGGGTGTCGCGATCCCAATCCCCGGGTTGCCGGTGGCGGTTTTGCTCAGTTGCAGGGAGCCGGGATTGAGGTGGTGAGCGGGATTCTTGAGGGTGAGTGTCGACGTCTTATTGCCCCTTTTGCCAAGCATGTTCGCACCGGGCTCCCCTACGTTACCTTGAAAGCCGGAATGACCATCGACGGCGCCGTTGCCACCGCCTGTGGCGAGTCGCAATGGATCACCGGCGCCGAGAGTCGGGCCGCTGTTCACCATCTGCGCGATATCCATGACGCGATCATGGTCGGGATCGGCACGGTTCTCGCCGATAACCCCCGGCTCACCACCCGTCTGGCGCAAGGGGCGGGCAAGAATCCTTTGCGAATTATTGTCGACAGCACCCTGCGAACACCGTCATCGGCAGCTTTACTGGCGGAAGCGGGAAACACCCTGATCCTGACCAGCGCCGCCGCGAGCGCAGCCGATGTCGAGCGTTTGCGGTCAGAGCAGGTCGAGATCCTTCGCGTCGCCGGCCATCCCGGTGCTATCGATCTTGTTGATGCCATGCGCCAACTTGGCGCGCGCGGCATCCAGAGCATCCTTCTTGAGGGGGGCGGGCGACTCCACCATAGTGCTCTGCACGCCGGGATCGTTGATCGTCTTTGTATCTTTGTCGCGCCGCTGCTCCTCGGCGGGAATGGTCTTCCCGTCTTTTCTGGTCCCGGCGTTAGTGATCTCAAGGACGCCTTTCGCTTGCGACAACTGCAGGTCGAATGTTATGGCGATGATCTGCTTCTGCATGGAGAGCTGGAGTCATCATGTTTACCGGATTAATTGAAAGCGTTGGCGTTGTCCGCTCGTTACGTCGTGCCGCCGGGAGCGCCATTCTCAGTGTGGCGGCCCCGTTTGCCGACGATTCTTATCTCCTTGGCGAGAGCATTGCCGTCAATGGCGCCTGTCTCACCGTCGTTAGTTTTGGTGGCGGCGGCTTTCAAGCCGACATTTCGCCGGAGACTCTGGATTGCACGAATCTGGCGGCTGTCAAGGTCGGACAACCGGTCAATCTGGAGCGGGCCTTACGGCTCGGTGATCGTCTCGGCGGGCACATGGTCAGCGGCCACATCGATGCCGTTGCCACTCTGGCGGATCGCCGTAACGATGGCAATGCGCAGCGCATGACCTTTACTCTCGATCCTTCCTATAATCGTTTTCTTGTTGCCAAGGGGTCGGTGGCGATTGACGGCATCAGTCTGACCGTCAACAGCGTCGATGTTGACAGCTTCTCGGTCGCCATTATCCCCCATAGCCTGGAGAAGACCACGCTGGCAACGATGAAGGTCGGTCAACGCGTCAATATTGAGACGGACCTGATTGCCAAATATGTGCTGCGCCTCTTCCCGGGAGGGCGTGAAACGCCGCCTGTTGACCGGCCGGCGCTGAGTCTGGACTTTCTTGCCAAGCACGGTTTTCTGTGAGATAGTTCCACCTCTTTGCGGGCTGGCAGAATGCTCTGCGCCCATTCTCCTCTGGAAAGTGACGGTTTATGCCGATTGCTAAGATCGAAGCAGCGTTAGAAGATATCCGTAATGGCAAAATGGTGATTCTCGTCGATGACGAGGATCGTGAAAATGAAGGCGATCTCGCCATGGCCGCGGAGTTGGTGACGCCGGAAGCGATCAACTTCATGGCGAAGGAAGGCCGGGGATTGATCTGTCTGACCTTGACCGAGGATCGAGCTGACTTTCTCGATTTGCCGCTGATGGTTCGTGACAATACCTCCTCTTTCGGGACCGCTTTCACCGTCTCTATCGAAGCCCGCAAAGGGGTGACCACCGGGATCTCGGCGGCGGATCGCGCCCAGACTATTCGTGTCGCCATTGCCGATGAATCGACCGCCGCCGATCTGGCGCGCCCGGGTCACATCTTCCCGTTGCGCGCCAAAAAAGGCGGAGTGATGGTTCGCACCGGTCAGACCGAGGGATCGGTCGATCTCGCCCGTATTGCCGGCTTGAAACCGGCCGGGGTCATCTGCGAAATCATGAACGACGACGGGACCATGTCCCGCCTGGCGGAGCTGACCAGCTTTGCCGAACGCCACGATCTCAAGATTGTGACGATCGCCGATCTCGTCGCTTACCGGATGCGTAAAGAGCTGCTGGTGCGGCGGGTCGCCGAGACACTTCTGCCGACGGCTTTTGGCGATTTTACGGCGATTGTTTACGATAATGATGTCGATGATACTGAGCATGTGGCGTTGATCAAGGGGGTGATCGAACCGGAAGGGCCGGTTCTGGTGCGCGTTCATTCAGAATGTCTGACCGGCGATGTCTTTGGCTCGCAGCGTTGCGATTGCGGTGAGCAGCTCCATAATGCCATGGCGCAGGTTGAGGCCGAAGGGAAGGGCGTCATCCTTTATATGCGCCAGGAAGGCCGCGGCATCGGTCTCGCCAATAAACTCAAGGCCTATGCTCTGCAGGACAAGGGGAAGGATACGGTCGAAGCGAACGAAGCCCTCGGCTTTAAGGCCGACCTCCGCGATTACGGCATCGGCGCGCAGATTCTTGCCGAACTCGGGGTGAAAAAGATCCGGCTGATGACCAATAACCCGAAGAAGATAGTCGGCTTGCAAGGATACGGGATCGAAATTGTCGATCGGATTTCCATTCAGGTTCCATCCACCCGCACGAATCGCCGCTACCTGCAGACCAAACGGGAAAAGATGGGGCATCTTCTTGACAACATTTAAGACTAAGGGAGTGTCAGCATGAACAGAACTTTGGAAGGAAAGCTGGACGGTTCGGGATTGCGTTTTGCCATCATCGTCAGCCGCTTCAACAGCTTTATCGGCGAGCGTTTGGTCGAAGGCGCCCTCGATGCGTTGCATCGTCACGGTACCGATCCGACAGCAATTACGACTGTGCGCGTCCCCGGCGCTTTTGAAATCCCTTTGGTGGCGAAACGTTTGGCGGCCACCGGTGATTACGATGCCTTGATCTGTCTCGGGGCGGTCATTCGTGGTGCAACCCCGCACTTTGATTACGTCGCTTCCGAGGTCTCGAAAGGAATCGCCACCGTCAGCCTCGAAAGTGGGCTGCCGATCGCTTTTGGAATCCTCACCACCGAGACGATCGAGCAGGCGATCGAGCGGGCCGGAACAAAAGCGGGGAACAAGGGATGGAGCGCGGCGATTTCCGCAGTCGAAATGGCGAACCTGATGGAGATC
>JAXMLA010000026.1:0-3939 GCA_034370465.1 Desulfuromonadales bacterium | reverse complement strand
AGCAAATGGATGTCTGGTCGCGTGATCTCCAATAATTGCGCGGACCCAAAAGAGAAGAAGAAAAAGGTCTAGTTAGGGCAGGTTGTAGTAAAAAACCACCGGAAATCCGTCAATCCGGGAGGTCAGGGGAAATCTCCGTTTTCCCCTTGACATTACTTATCATGGATGTCCCCGGAATAACCATGTCCCCGGAATAACCACCCAATTTTGACGGTCTTGGAAGAAGTCCGGATGCTGCGTTCTGGCTGCATCCCTCCCCCGCCTTCGGTTGTGTCAGTCCGTCTCGGTATCGATCTGCCGCCAGGTGGTAAACCCCCTTACGGGCGCCCGAAGTGGCGAAGGTTCAGGGCGGGCAACTCTTTGCGGCCATCAGCGCGACGAAGGCGTCGTGCAGGTCCGCCGCGGGGTTCGCCGGGCAGGCGGCACGAACGATCTCCTCGGGGCTGCCCGTCGCGACGATCCGGCCCTCGTTGATCATCACGATCCGCCCGCAATGGCGGGCCTCGTCCATGTAGTGGGTCGTCACGAAAACGGTGATCCCTTCGCCGGCAAGCTGGCCGATGAAGTTCCAGAAGTGGCGGCGGGTAATCGGATCGACGCCCGAGGTCGGTTCGTCGAGAAAAAGGATCCGTGGGCGGTGAAGGAGGGCGCAGCCCAGGGCGAGGCGCTGGCGCCAGCCCGGCGGCAGTTCCCGGGTGAGGCGGTTTTGGACCTCTCCCAGCCGCGTGATCTCGAGGACCCAGGCGCTCCGCGCCGCCCACTCGCTCTCCGGCACACTGTAGATCCCCAGGTAGAAGCGCAGGTTCTCCAAGGGGGTCAGATCCTCGTAGAGGGAGAACTTCTGGGACATATAGCCGATCGCATGTTTGACTTCTTCCGCCTGGCTGACGATGTCGTAGCCGGCCACCCGGCCCGTGCCGGAGCTGGGGGAGAGGATGCCGCAGAGCATCCGGATCGTCGTCGATTTGCCGGAACCGTTGGCGCCCAAAAACCCGAAGATCTCGCCCCGGCGTACCGAAAAGGAGATCCGATCGACGGCGACGAAGGCCCCGAAACGTTTTTCGAGTTCGCGGACCTCGATGGCGGAATCAGAGTTTGAAGGTGTCATGCGCCAGTCCCTCGTCCGCCTGATTGATCCGGTGGATAATCGCCTCCTCCAGGCTGTCAAAACCCGCGCGGATCTCTGCCGGGGAGGCCGTATCAAGAAGCGCCGCGCGGTGCATCAGCCCCAGCCGGTCACAGCGCTCCCCCTCGTCGAGGTAAGCCGTCGAGACGATAATGGTCATTCCCGCCGCCCGCATCTTACTCAGGATCTCCCAGAACTCCTGCCGGGAGACGGGATCGACGCCGTTGGTGGGCTCGTCGAGGATCAGGAGCTTCGGCTCGTGCGATAACACACAGGCGAGCCCCAGTTTCTGTTTCATCCCGCCGGAGAGCTTTCCCGCCGGCCGGTCGGCGAAGGGCAGGAGGTTCGAGAAGCCCAGATAAAGGGCCTTGCGTTTCTCGCGTTCCGTTCCCCGGACCCCGAAGATGTCCAGGAAAAAATCGAAATTCTCCTCGACCGTCAAATCCTGGTAGAGGCCGAAGCGCTGCGGCATGTAGCCGATCAGCCCCTTGACGGCCGCCTTGTCGCGGACCACGTCCAGGCCGCCGATCGTAATCCGGCCGGTGGCGGGCCGGAGCATCGTCGCGGCCATTCTCAGAAGCGTCGATTTGCCCGCCCCGTCGGAGCCGACCAGGCCGAAGACCTGGCCCCGCCCGATAGAGAGCGAAACGTCACGGAGGGCCTCGGTCGCGCCGAACCGGCAGGAGACCCCCTCGATCCGGACGAAGGGCGCGGCGTCGGGCCTAGTCGGCTGGCCATCGTTGATCGGCTGGCCGGGCGCGGCGTCCGCGGCGGCCCGCAACGGGGAATGCTTCATATGTCCGCCTCCCCGTTCACAGGGCGTTCACCGCAGCCAGGCATCCGCGGGCATCCCGGACTTGAGTTCCAGGCCGGGGTTGGGAATCGCGATCTTGACGAGGTACACCAGCTTGACCCTTTCCTTTTGGGTCTGGATGATCTTGGGCGTGAATTCCGCCTCCGGGGAGATGAAGGAGACCGTGCCAGGGAATGCCCGATCGCGGAAACTGTCAACCCGGATCTCCGCCTTTTGTCCAGGCTTGACCTTGCCGATCCGGGTTTCCTCAACGAAAATCTTCAGATCGACCGTCTCCAGGTTGGAGAGGGTCATGATCTCCCGACCCGGGGTGACGACTTCGCCCGGCTCGACGCTGCGGCTCGTGATGATCCCCGCCTGAGGCGCCTTTACCTGCGCATAGGCCAGCTGGATCGTCGCCTGGTCGAGGGCGGCGGCCGCGGCGGCGGCCTGCGCCCGGGCGGCCTCGACTTCCCGTTTGGCCGCCTCGATCCGGACGAGGTTGTTTCTCGCCTGCTGAACAATGGCCTCCCCTTCCTTCAGACGCGCTTCGGCGGTACTGATCGTCTCCGCCCGGCTTCCCTCCCGGACCAGATCGTGGGTTTCCCGGCTCCGCTCGTATTCCCGCAAGGCCGTCTCGTGGCGGAGACGGACGGCATCCCGCTCCTTCTCCGAGACGACGCCCTTCTGAAAGAGGACATCGTAACGGGCCAGGTTCTTCTTGGCGTCCTCCAGGACCGCGGCGGCGGCCGCCATCGCCTGTTTGGCCCGCTCGATATCCTGGGTCCGGCTGCCCGCCCTGATCTCGTCCAACTGCGCCTGCAAAACCATGAGGCCCGCCTCGGCGCGGGCGACCTCCGCCGGCAGCATCATTTCATAGAGGCGCAGCAGGGTTTCCACCTGCTCCCGGGTCTTCTGCGCCTTGTTCAGATTGGCCTTTGCCTGTCTTTGGCGGGAGAGAAACTCCGCCGGCTCCAATTCCACCAGGAGCTGATCCCGGACGACAGCCTGCCCCTCCCGCGCCGGGACGTTCAGGACGCGGCCTCCCGCCTGAAAGGAGAGACGCGCCTGGGTCGCCTCGATGGTCCCGGAGTAGAAGAGTTCACCCGAGCGGACCTGCCGCTGTCCGCGGTAAACAAACAAACCCGTGCCGAGCAAAAGCGCCAGCAAAACAAAGATGATGATGCGTTTCTTCACGGGACACCTCTAAGGGGATGGGTATGAAGGTCCACCTTACAACACACAGGTTATTTGATCTTCTGGATGTCCGTCTCCTTGGCCACAACGACCAGGGCCTCCCCGTCCTTGATCACAAAATCCGCCGCGGGCAGCATGTGCATATGCTCGGTAAGGACATCTCTGATGCCGATCACCTCCACATGATAGCGGCTGCGCAACTGGAGTTCGGCCATGGTCTTGCCCAGAAAGCTGTTGGGCGGCGCCACTTCGCAGACGATGTAACCGTCGGCCAGGGGGAGGTAATCGAGAATATTCGGGGAAACAAGACTCTTGGCTACCTTGAAGGCCATCTCCTTCTCCGGGATGATGACCTCCGAGGCGCCGACCTTTTCTAAAATAAGCTTGTGCTCCTCGTTGGGGGCCTTGACGATGATGTTTTTCACCTTCAATTGCTTTAGGTGCAGCGTGATCAGCGTACTGGCCGCCAGGTCATCGCCAAAGGAGACTATAACCGTATCATCCTCCTGAATGCCGATCAGTTCCATCACTTCTTTATCCACCGCGTCGGCCAGCACCGCCCGGGTGGAAAAGTCCCGGATTTTCTGCAGGGTATCCTTGTTTTTATCCACGGCGACTACTTCAAAACCACTCTCGAAGAGCCTCCTGGCGATATTGAAACCAAAAATACCCAATCCAATGACGATCACCCGTTTCATTTCTTCCTCTCCTTTTTCTATCCTACCATGACGGCCTCTTCCGCATAGGTCAAACCTTTTCTTTTGGCGGAATACCAGGCAAAAGCAAGGGTCAGGAGACCCACCCGGCCGGCAAACATCATGAA
>JAXMLA010000025.1:0-5534 GCA_034370465.1 Desulfuromonadales bacterium | reverse complement strand
CCGGCAGGGAACTACGGCGCCGGTGAGGTGGCGGTGTGGGACACCGGCAGTTATCAACTTCTTGAGCCGGAGGATGCGGAAGAGGGGGTCAGCAAGGGAAAACTCACTTTCATACTGCAAGGCCAGCGGTTGTGCGGCGAGTTCCATCTGGTGCGCACCGGTCAGTCCCAGGATTCCTGGCTGCTGATGAAAAGGCCGGACGAGTGTGCCAATGCCGGTTGGACGATGGAGACCGTCCTGCCGATAAAGCCCGGCCATCGCTCAGGCATCGCCAAAGTCGCCAAGGTGGTGGTGGATGGTGCCCGCAAAAAGACGATCCAGGTGGAGATCGGCGAGATCGCCCCTTTCCCCAACCGAATTGAACCGATGCTGGCGACACCAGCCGACGCCCCCTTCGATGACCCCCGCTGGCTCTTCGAGGTCAAATGGGACGGCTACCGCAGCCTTTGCTACGTGGAAGGCGAGGGCATTCGTTTCCTTTCCCGAAATCAGCTCGATCTCGGGGGAAAGTTTCCTGAGCTGGTGGCGGCGCGCGCCGAGATCGCGGCGCAGACGGCGGTCATCGACGGCGAGATCCTCGCCTTGAACCCGGAGGGGAAGCCGGACTTCCAGCTCCTGCAGAATGCCGCCGGTTTTCGTCCCGGCCCGCGGCGCCCGGAGCAGCCGATTCTGGTCTTTTATGCCTTTGATCTCCTTTACTGCAACGGTCGCGACCTGACGAGCGAACCGTTGCTGCACCGCAAAGAGGTGCTGGCGCAGATCATCGACGGTCAGGGCCGGATCCATTTCAGCGACCATCTGCAGGGGAAGGGAAAACTCCTCTTCGAGCAGGTCCGCGAGCAGGGGATGGAAGGGATCATCGCCAAGGACGGCGAGAGCAGATATGAGCAGCGCCGCAGCAAACGCTGGCTGAAGATCAAGTTAACGAAGACAATCGATGCGGTCATTGGCGGCTATAGCGGCGGACGCGGCAGCCGCTCGCACTTCGGCGCCTTGCTCCTCGGCCTCTACGACGGGGATGCACTGCAATATCTCGGCAACGTCGGTGGCGGCTTCAGCGATGCGGGCCTGCAGCAGCTGCACCAGCGGATGCAGGCGCTGCGCACCGACACCTCCCCCTTCACGACTGTGCCGAAGACCGCGGAGAAAGCGCAGTGGCTCCGTCCCGAGCTGGTCTGCGAAGTCCGCTTCACCGAGATGACTGTCGATGGCAAGCTTCGTCACCCGATCTTTCTGCGCATGCGCGACGACAAGGACCCCCGCAGCTGCACCCTGGCCGGGGAGGAAACGCTGCCGGTGGAGCAGACAACGCCGAAGCGCAAAGTCCCGCGCTCAGGCGCGACGACCTCCGTTCCGGATGAGGAGTTCTTTGCGGCCAAGGAGCTGCGCGGCAACCAGACCGTGGTCGTCGACGGCCATGACCTCAGCCTCACCAATCTGGAGAAGCTCTACTGGCCCGACGATCATCTGACCAAGGGGGACTTTGTCCGCTACAGCTACGAGATCGCCGACACTCTCCTCCCCCATCTCAAGGACCGGCCTCTGGTTCTCAAACGCTACCCGAATGGAATCAACAATCAGGCTTTCTATCAGCACCATGTCGAGGACGCTCCCCCCTTCGTCGAGACCTGGACCTCTCCGGCCAACGACCAAGGCGAGCAGGTGACCTACGCCCTGTGCAACAACAAGGCCTCGCTCGTCTACCTTGCCAACCTCGGAGCCGTGGAGATCAGCCCCTGGCACTCCCGACAGATGACCAGCTCGTACCCGGACTGGGTGGTCCTCGATCTCGATCCTTCTGCCGATGCCGACTATCCGATGATCTGCCGGCTGGCGCTGCGGATCCGCGACATCCTCCAGGGCATGGCACTGCAATCGTATGCGAAGACCTCCGGCAGCCGCGGCCTCCACGTCTATATCCCCCTGGAGCCGGTTTATGCCCACGAGCAGGCGACCGCCTTCGCCGAGGTTGTCGCCCGGATCGCGCAGACGCAGAGCCCGCAGGACAGCACGGTTGAGCGGATGGTAAAGAACCGTCCGGCCAGGTCGGTCTACATCGATTATCTCCAGAACGGCTTGGGCAAGACCCTGGTCGGCGTCTATACGGTCCGGGCCCGAACGGGGGCGACCGTCTCGGCGCCGCTGTCGTGGGAGGAGGTCGAGCGCTGCGTCCCCCTGACGGAATTTACCATCAAGACGATGATCAAGAGGGTCGACGAAGTCGGTGACCTTTTCCAGCCGGTGCTGACCGTGAAGCAGGGCTTGCACCATGCACTGAAAAAATTACAGGCCGGTTGATGCCCGGTAGGGAGTCTGGTTATGAGATCAATGTGGAAAGGGCTCATCAGCTTCGGGCTGGTTAACATCCCGGTGGCGCTTTACCCCGCTGTCGAGGACAAGCAGCTGCACTTCAACCAGCTGCACAAGGAGGATGGCGGCCGCATCAGCTACAAGAAGGTCTGCAAGGAGTGTGGCAAGGATCTCGAAGCCGAGGAGATCGTCCGCGGTTACGAATTCGAAAAAGGCCGCTACGTCACCCTCTCCGAGGAGGACCTCGACAAGTTTGCCAGCGTCGCCAGCCGGGCGATCGCGATGCAGGAATTCGTCGACGCGTCGGAGATCGACGCGATTTACCTCGACAAAGCCTATTATCTTGGTCCCGACGAAGCCGGAAAGATGCCGTACGCGCTGCTGGTGGAGGCGCTGAAACGGGCGAAGAAGGTCGGGGTGGCGAAGATGGTGATGCGCGACAAGGAATACCTCGCCGTCATCCGGCCGGTCGATCAGGTGCTGGTGCTGAACACCATGCATTACCCCGATGAGATCCGCCAACCCGAAGGGATCGGTCTGCCGTCTGCCGAAGTGAAACTGGGCGACCGTGAGCTGGAGATGGCGGATCTGCTGGTCAAGAGCATGAGCGGCGAGTTTCGGCCCGCGGAGTTCCATGACACCTATCGCGAAGAGCTGCTGGCGATGATCCGCACCAAGGCCGAGGGCGCCGAGTATGAGCCGGTGGAGGCGAAGCTGTTGCCGACCAACGTCATTGACCTGGTCGCCCGCCTCAAGGCGAGCATCGATCAGGCGGAAGAACAGAAAAAGGTCAAGACGGCGAGAGGATAAAAGCCATGGAGAGCAATTCCGGACAAACCGTATCGATCTGGATGGCAACAGCCGAGGAGCCGCAATCAGTTCCGCTGAGCGAGAATATGGATGCTGATGTCTGTATTGTCGGCGCCGGGATAGCGGGGATGACAACTGCCTATCTGCTGGCGCGGGCGGGCAAGGAAGTGATTGTCCTCGATGACGGGCACATTGGCGGAGGGATGACCGAGCGGACGACGGCGCATCTTGCCAATGCGATGGACGACCGCTACTTCGAGATCGAGTATCTGCACGGCGAAAAGGGGGCGCTCTTGGCGGCCGAGAGTCACACAGCGGCGATTGCTCGCATTGAGGCGATTATCGTTGCCGAAGGAATCGACTGCGAATTCGAACGCCTCGACGGTTATCTCTTTGTCCCGCCGGGTGGCTCTAAAAATCTCCTCGAACGGGAGCTGAAAGCCGCTCATCGCGCCGGACTGACCAATGTTAAACAAGTCGCACGGGCGCCCATCGACGGTTTCGACACCGGGAGCTGTCTGCGCTTTCCCGGACAGGCGCAGTTTCATCCCTTGAAGTATCTCGCCGGACTCAAGCGCGCGATTGAACGGGACGGCGGGCGGATCTTCACCGGAACCCATGTTGGCAAAATAACCGGCGGCGTCAATGCGCGGGTCGAAACCAGCAGTGGCTACGGAGTGACGGCCGATGCGATTGTGATTGCTACCAATACGCCGGTCAATGACATCGTCACCATTCACACCAAGCAGGCTTCTTATACCACCTATGTGATCGCCGCCCGGATTCCCCGCGGGTCAGTAACCAGAGCCCTGTACTGGGATACGGCCGACCCGTATCACTACGTCCGGGTGCAGAGTGCTTCCGCCAAAGATGGTGACGAATACGATCTTCTCCTCGTCGGCGGCGAAGATCACAAATCAGGACAGGCAGATGACGGTGAGCAGCGCTACGCCCATCTGGAAGCGTGGGCCCGGGAGCGGTTCCCGATGATTGAGCGGATCGAAATGCGTTGGTCCGGTCAGGTCATGGAGCCGGTTGATGGCCTGGCTTTCATCGGCCGCAATCCCGGAGACAAGCAAAACGTTTACATCATCACCGGTGATTCGGGGATGGGGATGACGCATGGCACCATCGGCGGCATTCTGATCACGGAATTAATTATCGGGGTCGAATGCCCCTGGGAGTCGCTTTATGCTCCTTCCCGCATCACCCTGAGCGCTTCTCTTCACTATGCACGGGAGAATATCAATGTGGCTGCGCAGTATGTTGACGGCTATTTGAGCGGGGGCGACGTTGCCTCGCCCGACAAGATTGCACCGGGCGAAGGCGCTATCGTTCGTCGCGGGATGGGGAAGGTCGCTGTATACCGTGATGAAGATGGAACCTTGCATGAACGCTCAGCCGTCTGTCCACACCTCGGGGGGATCGTCGCCTGGAACCATTCGGAGAAGACCTGGGATTGTCCGTGTCACGGTTCCAGATTCGATTGCTACGGCCGGGTCATTACCGGACCAGCGAACAGTGACCTTAAATGAAAAAAAGGGTCAGGTCTCAAGCGGGAAGACCGCAAGGATTGAGGGATGCAATTTCAAGACGAGGGGAGAACAAATTCCTGAGGAGATTATCATGAAACGAAAAGCAACAGCTGAATGGAAAGGAAGTCTCAAGGAAGGAAAGGGAAACCTCTCCACCGAAAGCGGCGTGCTGGCCAAGGCGCAGTACTCCTTCGACACCCGTTTCGAGAGCGGGATCGGCACCAATCCGGAAGAACTGGTCGCCGCCGCCCACGCGGCCTGTTTTTCCATGCAGCTCTCGGCCCTGCTTGGCAAAGCCGGACTGGTTCCGGATCAAATCGTCACAACCGCCGTGGTGACCTTCGAGAATCTGGACCAGGGGTGGACCGTCATTGAAAGTCATCTCGAGGTCAACGCTTTCATACCGGGGGCCACCGCGGAGTCGTTTGCCAAATTGGCAGAGGACGCAAAGACCGGTTGCCTTATGTCACGGCTTTTGAAAACCACCGTGACCATGGACGCAAAATTGATTGCGTAAGGGATCGATCGCTTTGCAGCAGGAATCGACTGTTGAGCACGCATCCCGATGACGCGTTACGCCACCAAGAGGAGACAAAATGAACTCACTCGATAAAGACTATGCAGCGGAACTTTTGGACAATTGTGATCCCCCTTGCCTTTCGCTCTACCAGCCGACGCATCGGCGCCATCCGGAAAATCAGCAGGATCGGATCCGGTTCGGGAACCTGGTGAAGAAGCTGGAGGAGTCGCTTTTGCAACAACACCCGCAGGAAGAGATCCGGCCCTTGCTGAAAACCTTCCGGACCATGGCTGACGACCGCAACATCTGGAACCACACCCCTGACGGGCGGGCGGTGCTACGCGCGAAGGGGCTTTTCC
>JAXMLA010000024.1:0-7739 GCA_034370465.1 Desulfuromonadales bacterium | reverse complement strand
TGAAAAACATCTCGGAAGATGTCAAAGTCCTGCTGGAGATGGATCTGATTGAAATGGAAAAACACGGCAAGAATAAAGCCCCGAGATTGGACTACGATGGCTTCAGGCTGGAGGTTGCAGTTTAAAAGGAGGAGGTATCGAATGAACAGGGATTTCAAAGTAAAAATTGAGACGGAAGAAGAGTTTTTTGCCGACCTCATTGCCCAGGCTGAAAGAATAGATCAGGGCAAAGCCGCGGCTCACAGTCCATATGTCCGTGCAAAATACGAACAATTTCTATCGCATCGCCGGACTTTTGGCGATAAAAGATCACGTGACTGCCAGCGTTGAATTTTCGGTAGCCGTTCCGAATATCGCTGCAATCCTTGCCGGTCAGTGGATTAGCGGCCAGTTGCGCAAAGGACGCATCCAGCATTCCTAGATAAAGATTGCGCTGTTCGCGTCCCCAATGTTCCAGAGTGTAGCGACCAATATCTTTTAAATCGGCCATGGCCTTGTTCGTGAGGGTAAAGGTTGGCATCAGTTGAAACCATCGCCGTCCATCTCCTCGATCAAGCCCTTCAGAGAATAATCAGCTGTGCCGCTTTCTTCCCCCTCAACAAGAGCACGACGCAACAAGGAAAGTTTGGTTTCACGTTCTTCCAGAAGCCGTAACCCGGCCCGTATCGCTTCGCTTGCTGAACAAAAACGACCTTGGGCGACCTGCTGAGTAATGAATTTTTCGTAGTGCGAGCCGAGCGTGACGCTGGTATTTTTTTGCATAGTCTAACCTCCAGAAATGCCATGATGGTATCAGATTATAATATTTATTGGTATAGATCAAGACGGTAAGCCATCAAAGGCGCCAGTGGTGTTCAGGCCGCCGCCCCCTTGACAGATACATTCAACTAATACATCCTTATGCATATCAATTATGCGCACAAGGAGACCAGCCATGCGAACCACCCTCAATATCGAAGACAATCTGCTTGAAAAAGCCGCGAAACTGACAGGTATCACGGAAAAAACCTCTCTGGTCAGATTGGGGTTACAAGCATTGATTGCCAGGGAGAGCGCGAAGCGACTGGCGGGATTGGCAGGGACGGAAAAGAATCTGGAAATGATCCCGCGAAGAAGTACTGAGGGGATGTGAGATGATTCTGGTCGATACGTCGGTCTGGGTCGAACATTTACGCTCCGGGACAATCGGACTTGAAACCCTCTTGATCGACGGGCAGGTTCTTTGTCACCCCTTCATTATTGGTGAACTCGCCTGCGGAAATCTCAAAAACCGGGGTGAAATACTGGCCCTCCTGCAAAACCTGCCGATGGCAGCCAGCGCAGAGGATGACGAGGTGCTTCAATTCATTCATGACCACCAGTTGATGGGAAAAGGGCTGGGCTATATCGATATTCATCTTCTCATGTCCTCCATGCTCAGCAGAATCCCCCTCTGGACACTTGATAAACGGCTGCATGGGGCGGCACAATCTCTCCTCCCGACCCATTAAGACACTCACCATACGCAACCAGCGAAGATAACGGAGGAAATCTCCATGTGCCGGAATATCAAAACGCTGTACAACTTCGATCCGCCGGTGACGGACGCTGAGATCCACATGGCGGCGCTGCAGTATGTGCGCAAGATCAGCGGTTTTGCCAAACCTTCCGTGGCGAACGAAGCGGCGTTTAGTCGGGCGGTTGTCGAGGTCGAAATGGCGTCCTCCCGGTTGCTCAATTCGCTTGTCACCGCCGCACCGCCCAAAAACCGTGAAGTCGAAACCGCCAAGGCGCGGGCCAGAGCGGATCGCAGGCAACAGGAATAATATCCAACTCATTCCCTCTCTCAGCAAAGGTTACCCATGTCGAACGCAAACTCCCGCCCGGTCTTCTCTTCGGAACACGGTCGTCTCTGCCCCGGCTGCGGCCAGCCGGCCGCTCACTGCCAATGCAAAAAAGTTGCTGCTCCACTCGGCGACGGCAAGGTGCGGGTCCGCTGCGAACGCAAGGGGCACGACGGCAAGAAGGTGACAGTGATCACCGGCCTCCCATTGGCTGAGGCGGCATTGACAACTCTGGCCGGCGAACTCAAGCGCCGCTGCGGCTGCGGCGGCACGATCAAGGCGGGGAATATCGAAATCCAGGGGGATCATGCAGAACTGCTGCTGGGCGAACTGCTCAAGCGCGGCTTTGCCGCCAAGCGCGCCGGCGGGTAAACAAGGATCGCTTGCGTCCATTGCTTTTTAGCCTCACGATCAATAAGATAGCAGCGACGTTCATCTTCCCCACTTCCGGAGCTTCATGTCCCGAAAATTGCTCGATAAAGCCCGCCGCCGCCTTGCCTCGGAAAAGGGCGGAACCATCCACCCCTGGGGCGGACGCTTCTCGGTGGCCCTGATCTACCCCAACCGCTACAGCCACGCCATGAGCAACCTTGGCTTTCTCACTGTCCATCACCTCCTCAATCAGCGGGAGGATACGCTCTGCGAACGCTTCTTCCTCCCCGATCCCGAGGATATCGTTGAACACCAGAAGACCGGCTACCCCCTCTTCTCTCTCGAATCGGGACGACCGCTGGCGGATTTCGACCTGATCGCCGTCTCCCTCTCCTTTGAGAATGACGCCCTGCATCTGCCGCTTATTTTCGAACTCGGCCGCATCCCCTTGTGGGCGAAAGAGCGGGAGAGTGATGATCCCCTCCTCCTTTGCGGCGGAGTCTGCGCTTTTCTCAATCCTGAACCCTTTGCGGAGATCTTCGACCTCTTTGCCGTCGGTGAGGCCGAGGTCCTCCTTCATCCTCTCCTCGCGGTTCTGCTCGACAAAGAGAACGTTACGCGGCGGCAACTGCTGCAACGATTGGCAATCGTCCCCGGCCTCTACGTCCCGACCCTTTACGAGGTCGTTTACAACCCGGATAACACCATCGCCGCCATCACCCCGCAACCCCCGGCCCCGGCGCGAGTCGAGCGACAATGGCTGGCCGATCTCGATTCCAGCGAATGCCGTTCCTTCATCATCAGCGAGGAAGCCGAATTCTCGGGGATGGCCCTCACCGAGATCTCGCGCGGCTGTTCGCGCGGCTGCCGCTTCTGCGCGGCCGGCTTCATCTTCCTCCCACCGCGGGAACGCTCTCTGGAGCAGTTGACGGAGCAGATCGAATGCGGTCTGAGCCAGCACCGCAAGCAGGGGCTGGTCGGGGCGGCGGTCTCGGATTACAGCGATTTTTCCGGTTTGACCGAAGTGATTCATCAGCGCGAGGGGACCCTGTCGCCGGCGAGCCTGCGCATCGATGCCATCGACGCGGCCACGGCCCTGGCGCTGGCGACCTCGGGACACCGCACCGCCACCCTCGCCCCGGAAGCGGGGAGCCAGCGGATGCGCGATCTCATCAACAAGGGGATCGATGAAGCGCAGATCCTTGCCGCCACCCGTCACCTCGCCGCCGCCGGAATCCTCAATCTCAAGCTCTATTTCCTCATCGGCCTGCCGACCGAAGGGGAGGAAGATATCGCGGCGATACTAGAACTGACGACGCAGATCCGCACCATCTGGGTGGAGGAAGGGAAGAAGCGCGGCCGCCTCGGCAGTATCACCCTTTCGGTCAATCCCTTTGTCCCCAAACCCTTCACCCCGCTGCAATGGGCGGCGATGTGTGAGGAAAAGAGGTTGGAGAGTCGCATCCGCACCTTGCGCAGCGCTATCGCCCGCACCCCGAACTGCGAACTGAATGTCGAATCGCCCCGCGCCGCCCTCCTCCAGGGCTTTCTTTCCCGCGGCGACCGGCGCGTCGGCGCCGCCATCCCCCTGTTGGCCGCTGGCAAGAATCTGCGCGCCACCTGCCGCGAGCTGGATCTCGATCCGGCCTTCTATCTCAGCCGCGAGCGGGGCGAGGATGAAATCTTCCCTTGGGAGGTGATCGACTGCGGCGTGTCGCGCCGCCACCTCTGGAACGAATACCAGCGCGCTATTGCCGGTCTCCTCAGCCCGCGCTGTGCGGCCGGCTGCAGCCGTTGCGGCATCTGCGGGCAAAAAAATTAATCCCATTGACATTTCAATCCCCACTGTTACAGTTAGCTATCCGTTCATCGAACGTACCCCCCGTTTAAACCACCCCTGACTAAGCTCACCCTGAGCAGACCAACTTAACAAGGGAGGTCTTATCCGTGAAGAATCATGTATGGCGACCACTGCTGGTGGCGCTCGGCCTGGTGGCATTCATCCTGCTGCTGCGTGTGATCCTGGTGCCGGACGATTTCGGCATTCACGACCGCGGCTATATGTACGGCTGGTATCGCAGCAGTAACGTTCAGGAATGGAAGAACGTGACTGTGAAATACCACGGAAGCAAGGGTTGCCAGGAGTGTCACGAAGAGAACTACCAGGAAGTCATCGCCTCCCCGCATGCTGATATCCAATGTGAAAACTGCCACGGCCCGCGCGGTGAGCACCCGGATAATCCCGAAAAGCTGAGCATCGACCGGGATCGCGCCCTCTGTTTACGTTGCCACCAGCACCTCCCTTATCCGGAGAGCGCCCGCGGCAAGTTGCCGGCGATCGAAGGGGATAAACACCATGCGGGGGAAGTCTGTGTCAGCTGCCACAATCCGCATGATCCGACCCAGGAGGTGAAGTGATGAAGCGCCGCGACTTCTGTAAAAAAAGCTTGCTCCTCGCCGGCGGCCTCGTCTTGCCTTTGAGTGCCCTCGAACTCTTCAATCCCGCGCGCCTGCTGGCCGAGAGAAGCGTGCCGGGCGACAGCCGCTGGATCTTTCTCGTCGATACCCACAAATGCACCGGCTGCGGCTTCTGCGTCAAAGCCTGCAAGCTGGAGAACGAAGTGCCGTACGACGCGAATGTCACCCGCACCTGGGTGGAGCGCTACGTCGTCACCAAGGACGGCAACACCCATATCGACTCTCCTAAAGGGGCGCGCGACGGCTTTCTCACCGCGCAGATCGACAACAACCACGCCGGCATGAAGACCATCCCCGAAGACGAGATCAGCAAGGCCTTCTTTGTCCCCAAACTCTGCAATCAGTGCGACAATCCCCCCTGCGTGCAGGTCTGCCCGGTCGGCGCCACCTACCAGACCGCCGACGGCGTTTCGCTGGTCGACCGTAAATGGTGCATCGGCTGCGGCTACTGCATCATGGGCTGCCCCTACGGCGTCCGCTTCTTTCATCCTGTCCATCACGTCGCCGAAAAGTGCAACTTCTGCTACCACCGCATCACCCAGGGGTTGAAAAGTGCCTGTGTCGATGCCTGCCCCTTTGGCGCCCGGATGATCGGTAATCTCCGTGATCCCAACGATCCGGTGACCCAGGTGATCATGACCCAGCGGGTCAATGTCCTCAAGGAAGAGTACGGGACCAAACCGCAGGTCTTCTACCTCGGACTGACCAGGGAGGTGAAATAGCCATGGTACACGGTGAATTTTGGACCCTTAAAGAGTTCTTCGTCTATCCGAACGAGTACATCTATTGGTCGATCCAGATCGTCATGTATCCCTTCATGACCGGCCTGGTCGCCGGCGCCTTTGTCCTCTCCTCCCTGTATCACGTCTTCGGGGTCAAGCAGCTCAAGGATATTGCCCGCTTCTCGCTGGTCTTCTCCTTTGCCCTGCTGCCGGTGGCGATGATGCCGCTGCTGATGCATCTGATGCAGCCGCTGCGCGGCATCGAGGTCATGCTCACCCCCCACTTCACCTCGGCGATCGCCGCCTTCGGGATCGTCTTCACCACCTACGGGATGATCGTCGCCGGCGAGATCTGGTTCGTTTATCGCAAATTCTTTGTCGAGAGTGCCCTCGCCCTGCGCGCCCAAAGCAACCGGAGTGCCTTCGACACCCTGCGGTTACGCCTTTATACGGTCTTGACTCTCGGGGCCTGGGATATCTCTGAGCATGCCCTGGAAACTGATGAAAAAGCGGTCAAGGTGCTGGCGAGCATCGGTATCCCCGTCGCCTGCTTTCTCCACGGCTACGCCGGCTTTATCTTCGGCTCGGTCAAGGCCAATGCTCTGTGGATGACACCGCTGATGCCGGTCATCTTTATCTGCTCGGCGGTCGTCTCCGGCATCGCCCTCTGCATCCTCACCTATGTCGGCAGCATGGAACTGCGCAAATTCCTGTATGCCCGCAAGCGTAGCCAGAATCCGGCGCTGCCGAGCAACGAGGAACTCAAGAGTGTCGAGACCAGCGTCGTCATCATGACCAGCAAATATCTGGTCATGTTCCTGATCCTGGCGATTTCGCTGGAACTGCTCGATTTGATCTTTCGCACCTATACCGCCGTCAAATCGTGGGATATCCTCCGCGCCGTCATTTACGAAATCGACTTCGTCAAGATCTTTGTGGTGCAGTACGGCCTCGGCAACCTCGTCCCCTTTATTCTCCTGCTCCTGCCTGGGCTGACGGTGCGGCGGGCGGTCCTCGCCACCGTCTTCGTCCTGATCGGCGTCTTTATGATGCGCTGGAATGTCGTCATCGGCGGCCAGGCCTTCTCCGGCTCCTTCAGCGGCTTCATGCATTACTCCTTGCCGATCATCCCCCACAACCTGGAGACCTTCCGGGAAGGGTTGCTCGGCGCGCTGCTGGTCATCATCACTCCTTACATCCTCTTTGTTGGACTGGCAAACATCCTGCCGGTCTTCGGAGAAGGGAAGGAGGATTGAGAGAAAGCGTTGACCCGCCGCGGCGTTTGTTCTAATCTGTGCGGACATTTCCCGATGGATGAATACCGGGGCAGAACTCCACGCGACCAGAAGAAATCAGGCGGAGACTGCCCCTTGTCACGTCTTCAGTTCTTTCTCTGACAGGACCACCGTTATGCTGCGTGCCTTCAATTTTCAAGATAACCGGGTCAACGAGATTCGCTTTGCCGGCGAAGAGCTCGCCGAGGTCATCACCGCCGCCACCTGGATCGACGTTCTCGATCCGAGCGAGGAAGAGCGGGATCAGCTCGAGCAATACCTGCGCACCGAACTCCCCGAATCAGACGACGTCGGCGAGATCGAATCATCGGCCCGCTACTTTATCGACAGCGCCGGACTGCACGTTCACTCCCTCTTTTTGGGCCAGAGCGAAGGCCGGCATATCAATGTAACGGTCGCCTTCATCCTCCAGCCCGAGCGGCTGATCTCTCTGCGCGATGAGGATTCCCCCGATTTTCGGCTGTTGCGCATGCGCGTCCGCCGCGGCCAGATCGAAGCGAGCAGCCCGTTAGAATTCCTCCTCTCGATCTTCGAGAACAAGGTCGAAAATCTTGCGGATATTCTGGAAGATATTCATCGGGAGTTGGAAAAGGTCAGCGAGATGGTTCTGGAAGAAGCGGAAGGGGCGGAAGGTCATCTGGAGGAAGCGATCGGCGATCTCGCGCGTTACGAAAACAGTAACGGTAAGGTCCGCCTATGCCTGATGGATACGCAGCGTTCGATCTCCTTTTTACAGAAACACCAGCGTTACTCTGCCGAGCACTTCGCCGCGGCCAGCGATATTCTCCGCGACGTCGAGAGTCTTCTGTCCCATACCACCTTCCTCTTTGAAAAGATCAACTTTTTGATGGATGCAGCGCAGGGCTTTATCAACATCGAGCAGAATAAAGTCATCAAGATCTTTTCGATCGCTGCGGTGGTCTTTCTGCCGCCGACCATGGTGGCGAGCATCTACGGCATGAACTTTCAGGCCTTTCCCGAGCTGCAATGGCGCTTCGGTTATCTCTGGGCCCTAGGGCTGATGCTGATCTCCGGGATTGCGCCGTATT
>JAXMLA010000023.1:0-2191 GCA_034370465.1 Desulfuromonadales bacterium | reverse complement strand
AAAGAGAAGTTGAAAGCACAAAACGGCAAGGCCAAAGTTATCATGATTACGAGTCCTAACCACCCCCTGAAAGGACTTGTCCTGTAATTCAGGAGGTGTAAAATCCCTTACACCAACGTCACAAAGGAAGTTGCTGTCGTTGTATCGGACTTGAAACGAATCACAGTCTATTAGCTTCAACAGCCCGTTTTGGGCAACGAGAATTCCTTTCTGGTTTATGTCGCCTATTACATGACCGTGGGAATGTGGTTGTGATAACCCAAAATTGACCAGAAGAAGGGGGTTGTGATAACCCAAAATTGACCACCCGGAGCCGTTGTCTTCCTGCTAAAGTGGTTTGGTATTTACCGACCATTTGTAGAGGAGGAGAAGGAGTGCTCAAGATGGATCAGTATGAGATGATAAGGACGGGCTGTCGGGTGTATGGTCAAAATATCAGTGAGATGGCCAGGATGACAGGGCATTCGCGCAACACAATCAAGAAGGCGATACGGGGTGAGCCGTGGGGTTACAAGGAGAGGGCGCATCAGCCGTTTCCTGTTCTTGACAAGTGCCTGACGGTTATCAATGGTTGGCTTACGGGCGACAAGGACAGCCCGAAGAAGCAGCGCCATACGGCGCGTCGGGTATACAATCGTTTGGTGGAAGAGCACGGTTATAAAGGGAGCGAGCCCACTGTCCGCCGCTATGTTCGGTTTGCGAAGCTGGCTTTGGGAATCGACACGCCCTGTGCATTTATTCCGTGCGATCCGGAGGCGGGTCATGAAGGGGAAGTGGATTGGGGGACGGCGACAGCGATCCTGGCCGGGGAGGAGATCCGGCTGAAGTTTTTCTGCATGCGGAGCAAGTATTCCGGCAAGCACTTTGTGCGCTTTTATTTTTGTGAGCGGCAACAGGCATTTTTTGATGCGCACATCCATGCGTTTTCCTTTTTTGGCGGAATCTTTCCTACCCTGATCTACGATAACCTGACGACCGCGGTAAACAAGGTGTTACGCGGAAGAGAGCGGATTGAGCAAGAGGGATTCGGCAAGTTCAGGGCGTACTACAGTTTTGATGCCCGTTTCTGTAATCCCGACAGCGGTCACGAAAAGGGTGGCGTTGAGGGGTTGGTTGGCTTTGCAAGGCGCAATTACATGGTTCCTGTTCCGGAGGCCGCCAACCTGGAAGAGCTCAACGAGAAGATTCTTCGGCAGTGCGTTTCATACGGGAATCACAAAATGGCCGGGCGGGATCGGACAGTGAATGATTTGTATGAGGAGGAGAAGGGGAACCTTCTTTCTCTTCCCGAAGCTGTTTTCACCAATGTAAAGACATCCGCAGGCCGGGCCGATAAGTACGCCACAGTCATTGTGGATAAGAACCGATATTCCGTTCCGAGCCGTTATGCGGGGTTTCGAGTGAAGGCGTTGCATTATGCGGATCGGGTGGAGATTTTCATTGGCGCCAAGAGAGTGGCTACACATGAGCGGTCGTACGGCAACAATAAATGGATTCTCTCCCCGGATCATTATCTGGAACTGATTCAGCAGCGCCCGATGGCTTTCAACAGCGCCAGGCCCATTCGGCAATGGCGAAAGAGCTGGCCTCCTGCGATGAACAAGCTGCTGGAGAGATTTTGTCGCGCTCAGGGGGAGACAAAAGGGATCAAGGATTTCATTGCCGTTCTGATGTTCTACCGGGATTATGCGGCCGGTGAGATTGAAGCTGCCGTTGATCTGGCCATAGAAAACAGCATCAGCACCAGCGACGGGGTGCGTCACCTTCTTGTTTACACCGGCAGCGCCGATACAGCTATTGCCCCCTTGGCCTCCTGGCCGAGCCTGCCGCCTCCCGACATAGCGGTTTACGGGCAACTGGGAGGTGTGCAATGACAGCCGGAACATTGATCGAGTTGCAGGCAAACTTCAAGGCGCTGAATCTCTCCAGCATGGCCCGCAATCTGGAGGTTTCCCTGCGACAGGCGCGAGAGAGTGGAATCGGTTATGATGAGTTTCTCATCGAGCTGACCGCCGCCGAGCTGCAGGCCAGGGCGGAAAACAGTCTCAACCGCCGGATCAGGGAGGCGAAGTTCCCTCTTCTGAAACCGATGGAGACCTTCGATCTGTCCGCCGTGCCGGAACTGGACCTTCGGCTTTTTCGGGATCTTGCGGGAGGCAGCTATATCCGGGAACACAGGAACGTCATTTTT
>JAXMLA010000022.1:0-13140 GCA_034370465.1 Desulfuromonadales bacterium | reverse complement strand
ATGAAAACTTTCCTCATAGCGGCACTGCACACCTCCCTTGCCCTGCTGCAAGGCTGCGGCAGTTCCAGCGATGATAATTCTGTCGCGACGACCACCATCTCTGGTTCGGTTGTCGCTGCTCCGGTGGCTGGCGCCACCGTTTTGGTCAAAGACAGCTCCGGTGTCACCGTAGCAGGGCCGGTGATGACTTCATCGACCGGCGAATATTCTATCGTACTTCCAACCAGCGCCCTCAACAGCGATCTGCGCTTTGAAGCGACGGGCGGCACCTTTACCGACGAAGCGACCGGAACATCCGGTGTTACTGCCGGCAAACTGGGCGCCTACATTGCCGGCGGGACGTTGGCCACCAGCTCTGCCGTTCATCTTGATCCGGCTTCGTCCATCGTTCATGAAATGGTCGTCAACGGCAAAGCGTTGAGTGTGGCAAAGACCGACTTCACGACAGCTTTCGGCTTCACTCCTGATCCGGCGATTGCTCCGAAGAACGAAGCTCCCGCTGCGATACCCGCTGAGAATATGGCTCAGCGCCTGGCCGCCCTGCGCGCCGCGGCCTTCAGCCAGTTAACTAAAGACCTCTCACTGCCCCCGGAGAAACAGTTTCTCCTCCTTGCCGCGCTGAGCAAGGATTTGGAAGATGGCATGTTGGATGGAAAGAACACCGACGGGGCCGTGAATATTGACGAAACAACGTTCCTCCCCGAAGACGCGCAATGCCGCTTTTCGCAGGCATTACTCCTCATGCAGCAAGACACCACCCAAAATCGGACCGGGCTCACTGTTGATCAGATCGGCAGCATCACTGACAATCGAACTGCCCTGACCGACAACTATAAAGTCGAGCTGCTGTATCCGTCCGGGGTCACGAACGCAAAACAGGGGAAGACGAGTTTTACCATCAAACTCGCTAATCGCAGCGACAATAGCCCTGCTACCGGACAGGCGCTCAAACTCATCCCTTACATGCACATGGCGACGAAAGATCATTCGTCCCCCGTTGATGCTGTCGTTGATAATGGTGACGGAACCTACATTTGCACCGTTTACTATCTCATGACCACCATGATGAGCGGCGTGTCGCAAGGAGTTTGGGAACTGCAAATCAAAATCAACGATACCGAGACAGCAACCTTCTTCCCGAATGTCGGCATGGCGATGGGGGCCGGTCCGGTTCGTCTCTACGGTAGCGAAAGCGACATGGTTGCAAGCATGGGGACCATGCCCCCGGCCAAGCGAACTTACCTGCTCTTCAAGGATAGCGTCAATGCTGCGACCAACACCTTCAACCTCTTTCTTGCCACCCGCGACGATGCCATGATGATGAAATTCCCGGCGGTCTCTGGCGGCAGCACTTTAACCGATTCCGTCGGGACGCCCTGGAACGTTGTACCCGCAACCTCCTCGGTGCAAATCTCAACAGACAATGTCAGCTACTTTGATGCAACTGACAATGGCGGTGGGCACTGGTCAGCCAGCAACGCCGGCCTGACCCTGACTCCCGGTGCCACCGTCTACGTCAAGGTGACGATCAATAGTGAAGTAAAGACCGATCTTGCCGGAACAACGGAATATGCCACCTTCACCTTGCCTTCGATGTAATCGGACACCAATTACTATGAGAAATTTTCTCACTATGACTGTATTCGCAGCCCTCCTCGCGGGGGCTGCACTCTTCTTTCCTACCTCGTCACTGGCCGCCTCCTGCTGCGGTGGCGGTTCGGCCACCGGCCTCGTCGTCCCCAAATTTGCCAAAGCCGTCCTCGACATCTCCACCGATCTCGAGATCTATGACGGCTACTGGAACCAGAAGCAGGAATATACCAGTGATCCACCAGGATCAGATTTGCGACAGTATCGGCTCAATCTTGGCTACGGACGACGTTTTGGTCAACGATGGCAGGCGGGGGCGACACTTCCGTATGTCTGGAACGAAAATAAATACTCCGGGCTCGAGACCAGCAGTCAAGGGCTCGGCGATGCCAGCCTCTTTTTGTGGTACGATCTTCTCGAAGAAAGACCACTATGGCTGGCCAAAGGAGCCGAAGTCCTCATCCCGACCATCACCATCGGCACCTCGCTGCTGTTGCCGACCGGCATCTCTCCTTATGACAGCGAAGAGAGCAGCTTCGACGTCACCGGCCGCGGTTTTTATCGCCTCGACGGAAATCTCCTCATCGACAAGACGATGAAGGCGTGGAACACCTCTCTGGTTCTCGGCTACGGCACTTACTTTGAACGCCCGATCAACCAGGAATATGGTAAAGCCGTTGCCCCGTATGACAAAAAGCCCGGCAATCGCCTCTCAGCATCCGCCGCTCTCGGTTATCGTTACTTTGTCGGCACCGGGGGAGACACCGTCACCGGCACTGTCGGCTATGCCTATCTGACTGAAGCCGAGGCAGAGATTGACGGTGCGAGCGATCGGAACAGTGCTTTCAGCAAACAATCGTTGAGCGGCACGGTGACTTATTCGAGCACCGACAGTGATTGGAGCATCCGCGGCGCCTGGAGCCACGCGCTCAAAAAAGATGGTTGGGGAGAGAACTTTCCGGTAACCGACATCTATACCCTGGGGGTGCGCTATGTCTTCCGTTAAGGTTGCCTGCCTGATTCTTTTATGTTTAATGCTCAGCGCTTGTGGCGAGATCGCCGATGACCTGACCCCTTCCAGCAACGATGAACGCCCAACTTTTGCGGCGGGGACAACTGGCTGGGGCGTCGGCCAGAATGCTCCGCCCTTCTCGATCATGGATACCAATAACACGATGATCGAACTGCCCACGGCTTTAGAGGGAAAAAAGGGGATCGTTTTCTACTTCACCATGTGGTGTCCAATCTGCGACAGCCATATGAGTCATGCCCTCTCCTATGTCATGCCTGGTTTCCCTGATGTCCGCTTCTATGCGGTCGATTATCTCGCTGGTTCCGTGGCCTTGGCAAAAGAGGCGGCGACCAATGCGGGATATGCCAACAGCGGATTTATTGTTCTGGCCGACGTGAACCGGCAGCTGGCGCACGACTATGCTGCCACCATGGGGACGACGATTGTCATTGACAGCAGCGGAATAATTCGCATGAATGAAGATTACCGGAATGGTTCTACCCTGCAAACGGTCTTAACCGCGCTCCCTTAAGCTATCGAAACCGAAGATCAAAGAGAAAAACGAGGAGGATAAAATGCCGCGAATCCTGATTGCTCTGTTCTTTTGCCTCTCCATGATCAGCATCTTCAGCACGACAGCGCAAGCCGAAGATCAAATGGATATTTCCCGGCATCGCGAATGCTCGGAATGCGGCATGGACCGCAAAGCCTACGGCTTCAGCCGGATGCTTGTCATACTTGCTGATGGGAAAGAAGTGGGGGTCTGTAGCCTCCATTGTGCGGTTCTGGTCATGGACAGCAACAAAGCGGAGACGGTCAAAGCGCTTCTCGTCGCGGATCGCAATAGTCACGACCTGGTTCCGGCGGAAAAGGCCTTCTGGGTTCTGGGCGGAAAAAAACGCGGGGTGATGACGATGCGCGCCAAGTGGGCCTTTACGAGCAAAGAGGCGGCACAGGACTTTGTCAAAGAATACGGCGGAGAGATCGTCACCTGGGATGCAGCCCTGGCGGCCGCAAAAACAGATGCCATGCCGAAAGCACGTTAATGATACGACCCTACATCATCGGCCGTAATTTTTTGCTCCTCCTCTGCGCCCTGCTGCTCTGTTCATGCCAGGAGACGCAGAAAATCGCCCCATTGGGCAGCGAAGCTGTCATCCTCGCTTTTGGTGACAGCTTGACCTATGGAACCGGTGCCGGACGGGAAGAGAGTTATCCGGCCATTTTAGCGTCCATGACCGGGCGTAAAGTTGTTAACGCCGGAGTGCCGGGAGAAGTGAGTGCTGAAGGGCGGGATCGCCTAACCACTGTCCTAGATGAAACCCGGCCGTCGCTCCTCCTTTTGTGTCTTGGTGGCAACGATTTTCTCCGCCGCCTCGACCCGGCCCAGGTCAAAGTCAATCTGCGCGCCATGGTCCAGAGCGCTAAAGAGCGGGGAATACCCGTGGTTCTGATCGCTGTGCCGACGCTCGGCTTCGGGCTGCAAGTTCCGCCTTTATATGAAGAGCTCGCCCGTGAAGAGGATCTCCCGGTAGAAAGGGAGATCCTGGCGAAAATTCTCGGCGATAGCAAACTCAAATCCGATCCGATCCATCCCAATGCCGCCGGTTACAGGCAATTGGCGACAGCGCTGGTGGAACTCCTCCGCCGGAGCAAGGCGTTGTAACAGCAAGTTTAGCCGCGGATCATCACCAGCAGCATTTTGAACGGTTTGACTGCCTGCAATGAATGGGGATGATTGGCCGGCATAATCAGCAATTGCCCGGCCACCACCGTCTGGGCGACGCCATCGATGGTAATTTCGGCTTCGCCATCGACGATCTCGACCACCGCATCGAAAGGGGCGGTATGTTCACTTAATCCCTGTCCGGCCGCAAAGGAGAAGAGGGTGATCGTCCCTACCCCTTTACGATCAAGAAGGGTCTTGCTGACGACGGCGTCGTCCTGATAACTGACCAACTCGGTGAGGGTCAAGGCCTGTCCGACTAAATTGTTCTGTCCGTTGCTCATCACTACCTCCGTGTACGGTTAATGTTGATTTAACTTTACCCGACAATTTTCCGAGTGCCCTTGATGTACATCAAATACCGACAAAACGTTCATCATGGCAAAGTTTTGCAGCAACCGGCACCGCGATTGCACTCACCTTTACATCCGGCCGCGAAATCAATATTATTTCGAACTGTTAATCTGATCACTGATTAGAAGCAAGGCGCGCGGCTGACCCGGCAAAGGAGTTTTGACCTGTGAAACAGATCTTTTTAGCTGTTGTTTTTTTCTCTTTTGTTTTGTCAACATCGGCTTTTTCTAGCGGCGAACACGCCCCGAAGCCGCCGTCTCTTTCCGAGAAATGTCCGGTCTGCGGCATGTTTGTGGCCAAATATCCCGACTGGACCGCGATTATCACCTTCAAGGATTCCTCCCGGCTCTATTTTGATGGTCCCAAGGATCTCTTGACCTACTACTTCCATATCAAGAAATACACCCCGCAAAAAAATCAGACCGATATCGTCTGGATTCAGGTGAAGGACTATTATTCGCTGGCATTTGTCGATGCGCAGAAAGCATACTACGTCACGGGCAGCGATGTGTACGGACCGATGGGGAATGAACTGATCCCCTTTGAGACGCGTATTGATGCCGAAGAGTTTTTACGGGATCATAAAGGAAAAATGATCCTGAAATTCCCTGAAATTACCCCTACCCTGATTAAGACCCTGCAGTAACTCTCGCGGGAATGATCGCTCAGAAGGAACTTTGTGCGCAAATCGGACCTATTTTTCGTTGTTACGGCGATCAACCTGACTTTGCTGGCGGGAGTCATCGGCCACGCACTGGTGCAGGCGGGAAGAGCCGACAGCTCACTTCACGCGGGCCGTGAACTCGCCAAAACCTTGCAACTGACCGATCTTGCCCTTTTTACCGAGGCGCGTTATACTCGGCACCCCTCCCAGGCGGATCGTCATGCCCCCTTTCAGGATCATCCGATGGCTCTCGATCACTTCCCCTCCGGCTCATTTTTGCGCCCCCCATTACCATCCGGTGGGCTATGAATCGCTCCCTCGAACGGCACCGGAATATCCTCGACTTCGCCCTATCCTCCCTGCTCCGGAGAAGAGCCAGGAACATCTCACTCTTTGTTCTGTACACTTTAATCGTCTTTGCCCTGGCTTCGGTCGTCTTTTTCACCCAGGCATTGAAACGTGAAGCGGCCCTGCTTCTCAAGGATGCCCCGGATATCGTCGTGCAGAAGATGGTCGCCGGTCGCCACGACCTGATTCCCACCGACTATGGCCTCCAGATCGCGGCGATACGGGGGGTGAAGGAGGTGCAACCCAGGCTTTGGGGCTATTATTACGACCCATTCAACAGTGCTAACTACACTCTGGTTGTTCCCGCTCTCCAACCGCCTGCCCCGCAATTCATCCATATCGGCAACGGGGTTGCCCGGGTCCGGCGACTTGGAAGTGGTGACCTGATGGCCTTGATGACCTACAAGCAGGAAACACTCCTGTTGGAGGTTCAGGAAATTCTGTCTGCCGACGCGGAACTGGTGTCGAGCGATTTAATTCTGATCGGGGAAAACGATTTCCGAACCCTCTTCGACTTCCCTCGCGATGTTGCCACCGATCTAACGGTCACGGTCACAAACCCCCAAGAACTGACCACTGTCGCCCGCAAGATTGTCGCCCGTTTCCCCGACACCCGCCCCATTCTCAAGAGCGAGATCCTGCGTACCTACGATGCCATCTTTGATTGGCGGGGTGGGATGATGGTGGTTTTGCTGACGGCGGCGGTCCTCTCCTTCGTCATCTTCGCCTGGGACAAAGCGACCGGTCTCTCGGCAGAAGAGCGGAAGGAGATCGGTATCCTCAAATCGATCGGCTGGGAGACCTCGGACGTTTTGCTCCTGAAGTCCTGGGAAGGGATTGTCATCTCACTCTCCGCTTTTCTGATCGGAATCCTCCTGGCTTACGCCCATGTTTTCTTCTTCTCCGCCCCCCTCTTCGAGCATGCCCTTAAAGGCTGGGGTGTCCTTTATCCCAGCTTTCGACTCGTGCCGGCTTTTGACTTCTACCAGATCTCCCTCCTCTTCTTCCTGACGGTTCTCCCCTACACCGCCGCAACCATCATCCCCTCCTGGCGGGCGGCAACAATCGACCCTGATGCGGCAATGAGGTCATGAGATGATTGAACTTTCGCATATCAGCAAGAGCTTCAATGTCGGCAAGGGGAATCAATTTACCGCCTTGGACGATGTGAGCCTGAATATTGACCGCGGCAAGGTCACGATCCTGAAAGGTCCGAGCGGTTCAGGAAAGACCACTCTCATGACGGTTCTCGGATGTATGTCCCGTCCCACGACCGGAAGGATCAAGCTGCACGGGATCAACGTCAGCGGCGTCACCGGCGACGCGGGCCTGGATACGCTGGAGATAACCAGTCTGCCAGAGCGCTTTCTCACCGAGATCCGCCGCTCAACTTTTGGCTTCATCTTCCAGCACTTCAATTTGGTCAAGGGTCTGACGGTGCTGGAGAACGTCCTCCTCCCCGCTTATCCCCTTGGCGAAAACTTCACAATTCTGCGCCAACGGGGGATGGACCTTCTCGGGATGTTTAACATTACCCGCCATGCCGCCGCACCGGTCGACCGCCTCTCCGGCGGCGAAATGCAGCGCGTTGCTATTGCCCGGGCCTTGATCAATAATCCGGCGGTCATCATTGCCGACGAACCGACCGCCCACCTCGACAGCGCCTTGTCCCGGGAGTTCATGACCATCCTCGCTGACTTCAAAAAGGACGGCAGGACCATCCTCGTCGCCAGTCACGACCCGATCATCTACGACTCCACCCTCGCGGATACGGTTATCGAGATGCGCGATGGGCGGGTAACCAGTATCGCGGAGCGGGGATGATCCTCCACCCGGCAATCCTCGCCCTGATCGGGGCATCCCTGGTCTCCAGCTTTTTGATCCTTTATGCCGCTTGGGGCGGGTGGCAGATCCTCTGCCGCTGGGATATCAGCAGCGGCAGCGAACTTCAGCTCAACCTTGAGCGGCGGACCTACCTCACCTCGACCATCCTCAGCTACAACTTCGCGTTCCAGATGCTTTCGCTCTTCCTCTTCATCTACACCGCCGACAATCTGCATAACCTCTTCATCGGCGCCATGTGCGCGGCCGGAACCCTCAACGCCAACACCTACGGCTACCCTCTGCTCCTCCTGAAAATTTTCAATTTCCTGTTGGCCGGAGTCTGGCTCATCATCAATCATGCCGACAGCAAGGGCTACGACTATCCCTTACTGAAGATAAAATACCTCCTGATCCTTTGCTTCGTTCCTCTGGTTCTGGCCGAAAGTTATCTTCTCCTCCGTTATTTTTCCGGCTTGCAGGCTGACGTCATCACCTCCTGCTGCGGCAGCCTCTTCAGTTCGGAAAAGGAGACCGTCAGCGGAGGGCTTGCCGCCCTGCCGAGCGGGCCGATGATGCTGGCATTTTATGTCGTTATCGGGGCAACGGTTCTCTTTGGCGGACACTTCTATCGCAAAAAACGGGGGGGATATCTCTTTGCGACAGCAAGTACCGTCACCTTTGTAATCGCGACAGCGTCGCTGGTTTCGTTCATCTGCCTCTACTTCTACGAATTGCCGACGCATCACTGCCCCTTTTGTCTACTGCAGCGCGAATACGGACATATAGGGTACGTGTTGTATGCAACTCTGGTTGGCGGGGGAGTGGCGGGGCTCGGGGTGGGAGTGTTGATGCCCTTCAAAAATCGCAAGAGCATGATCAATGTCATCCCCCCGCTCCAGCAACGCCTTACGGCGATTGTTCTGATTTGTTATACGTTATTTGTGCTCGTAGTTTCCTATCGGATCATCTTTTCGTCCTTCAGGCTCGTCTCTCTTTAAACGGAAAAAATCTCCCTGGAACAAACTGGCGAACAACATTCCCCAGAGCAACAAATTAATCATATGAAACCGCCCGATTCTGTATGAATATTGTCAGAAACGACGCATAGAATCTCTCCAGCCTAATAATGCCACTGACGGTTGCCGGAGCTATTCATGCCAGAGTCCTTATTCCCACCGACAACAGAAAACCAAACTAGCTGCGATTTTGAAAACGAATGTCCCTACGCTCGGGGATGTGCCTGCAAGGGGGTTCAAAAGGACCAGTGTGCGGCCCTTCCCGGCGACTCCAACCTCTTTGAAATTTGCCGGGAAGTCAAACCTCAGTGCACGGCAAAAATGTTTTTCGGCTATACTACCATCATTTGCATGTGTCCGAAAAGACAAAGAAAATCAGAAATAGCCTAACAAAAGCCATACTTCTTCATAGCCAGCGATCTTCTCTGTCGATTTTCCCTCCCCCCGCTCCTCCATCCAAGAAAAATTACTCAAAAAAAAGCAAAAGGGCCTAGCCATTTACGGCTAAGCCCTTCTTTTTTTACTGGAGGAGAGGGAGGGATTCGAACCCTCGGAACCTTGCGGTTCAACAGATTTCGAGTCTGTCACCTTCGACCACTCGGACACCTCTCCTCAAGAGGTTTTTAACAGGCGGATTCGTCGTTGCGGCGTTTCCGTTCTGATCTTTTTGTGGTGCGGAGCTCTTGAAAAAACCGACTTAAGAGGTCACTGCACTCCTCGCCCAGCACTCCCTCCGTAGTTACCACGCGATGATTGAAGCGCTCATCGCTTGAAAAGTTGTAAATCGAACCGGCCGCCCCGACACGCGGGTCCCGACAACCAAAAACCAGCCGTGGAATCCTTGCCAGAATGATTGCCCCCATACACATCACACACGGTTCAAGGGTGACATATAAGGTACAATCCAAAAGTCGCCATGATCCCAACCGGGCAGCGGCCTGCTTGATCGCGATCATCTCGGCGTGGGTGGTGGGATCCTGACTGGTCTCCCGTAAATTATAGCCCCGACCGATAATTTCGCCGGTATGGACCAGGACGGCGCCGATCGGCACCTCGCCCAACTCTTTGGCCAACTGCGCTGACTGGAGCGCTTCGCGCATGAACAGGTTGTCAACGCTTTCAACCACGATCGTCATGAAATTTCTTCTTGCGCGGTCTATCCAGGTGCAGGCGGCGTGACAAACAAGACAACTCACAGAGGAAGAATTTTTAGCATGATCGTTTTGCCAAAGACAAGATTTTTTTTAAGAAATCTTGTCTTGACGTTTTTTTAATGCTCCGTTACTGTACCGGCCAAACACGACTTTAGAGGTGGTAAATGCTTAAAAAAACAATCTTAATTATTGACGACTCAGCTTCTATGCGGGCTATCCTTGGAGACATGCTTATTGATGCCGGCTATAACATCGTGGCAGCCGTTGATGGCTACAGTGGATTGGAACGGGTCAAAGAAACAAAGTTTGATTTAATTATCACCGATCTTTCCATGCCGGTTATGGACGGGATTGCCTTCATGCGCGAAGCGAAGAAGATGCCTCTGTGCAAATTCGTACCGATTGTTGTGTTGACCGGAGAAGGTGACGTCGCCAAACTTGAAGAAGCAAAGAAGGCCGGCGCTTCGACCTGGTTGACTAAACCGTTTAAAGAAAAGCAGCTCCGGGCAGTCCTGCAGATGGTTATCGGTTAATCATTCCTCTGGAGGATTCATGCCGCTCAGAAGAAAGGGGTCTCCCCCCCTGCGCGTAGCGGTCTTTGGTGACGCAACGTCATTTATACCGTCTATTGCCCCGCCCCTGATCGCAAAAAACTGCCAAATCATCCCCGTCGACAACACCCTTTCCCCCGCCGCTTTTCGCGAGCTCCACGTTGATCTCTGTATCATCGACCTTGCGGAACCGGCCCTGGCGGCGCATGTCTTTATGCGCCGTCTCCCTGCGGAACTGCCGATCATTGCCGTGGTTGCCGGAACCGGCCGGGAATTTGAGTTCGCGGAGATCTTCGACGTCCTCACTCTCCCGGTCGATGCCGATCGTCTCGGGGAGGATATCGACTATCTGCAGACCGCCGTCCGCTGCGGCGATCCCGCTCCCCTCCCTCCCAGCGATGCGGAGCTTGAAGAATTCTCGGAATTTTTTTCCGACAAGTGCGGGCTCCATTTCGACCGGCGCAATCGCAAAACCCTTGAACGCGGCATCCAGAAACGCATGCGCGTCGTTGCCGCGCCCTCGGTCGCCGCTTACTTCACCTACCTGCAGAATTCTCCCGAGAGTCGGCAGGAGTTCAAAAAACTGGTAGCACTATTGACCATCGGCGAGACCTCCTTCTTCCGCTTTGACCCCCACTTTGCGGCGCTGATCGAAAAGGTTATTCCCGAATTGATCAAAGTCCACCAGGAGTCGCGGCGCCTGCGCATCTGGTCGGCCGGTTGTTCGACCGGAGAGGAGGCCTATTCCCTGGCCATCACCCTCCTGCACCACTTCCCGCAACTGGTTGACTGGGACATCACCATCCTCGGCACTGATATCAGCCAGCACTCTCTGGCAGCAGCCAGGCAAGGGCATTACCAGGATCGCACCCTGCGCAATGTCACACCGAAACTTCTGTCGGAATGGTTTGTCAAAGACGACAGCGGCTGGACAGTCACCGACCGCCTCCGCGCCCTGACCCGTTTTTCCTTCCTGAACCTGCAGAGCGAGACCTACCCGAATCCGAAAAATGGTACGACCGAATGTGATCTGATCTTTTGCCGGAACGTCATGATCTACTTTCGCCCGGAGACGGTTCGGGCGGTGGTGAGTCGACTCCGGCGCGCGCTGCGTCCGGGCGGTTATCTCTTTTTAGGGCATGCGGAGACCCTCGGCGCCGGATTTCTCGATTTTGTGCGCTGCCAGCACCATGGCGGCACCTATTATCGTGCAAGCGACCCGGCAGGTGAGGAGATCGCGGCACCAGCGTTTTCGAAGCAGGATGAAAGCAAAAACAAACCACAGTTTATTTTATTTGAAAAAATAAATGATAACAGCTTATTACTTCCAGTCGACAAGCAAGCGACTCAAGAAAAATCTGGCATATTTTCAGTCGATAAAGTAAACAGTAAAACAGCGTCCCCAAATAACAGGACGTTGGCAACTCCGCCGGCAACCACTGCCGAGCAGTTACTTGACCAGGGATTTTCCCTGGCCGATCAGGGGCGTCTCGACGAATCCCTGTCCCTTTGTCGCCAGGTTTTGCACGCCGATGATCTTTCTCCCCGCGGCTACTTTCTGCGCGGGCTGATTCGTGATCAAAAGGGGCAGAGCGTTTTGGCGGCGGAAGATTTTCAGCGGGTCATCCTCCTTGACCTCAAGGCCGTCATGGCCCACTACCATCTGGCCAATGTCTATCGCCGGATCGGACGGAAGGCCGAGGCCCTGCGCTCCCTGGAAACGACCCTCCGCCTGCTGACCAGGATGGGGGGAGATGAAACCATTCCCGACGCCAAAGACTGGACGGTATCCGGCCTTCAGGAGCGCTGCCGGGCGGAACTGAAACTGCTGGAGAAATGATGTCGGAAGTAAAGGACAAACCATGAAAAGAACAACAACCGACCAATACGATATTCGCGGCATTCTCGAAGAGATGCGCGACGACTACCGGCGGGCCGTGGAGATCGACGAAGACGAGTCGGTCACCGCCACCCGCGATTATGTCATCTTTGCCCTCGGAACCGAGCTCTACGGCCTCGAAAGCCGGTTCTCACGGGAAGTGTTGCGCCTGCCGCGCTTTGTGCCGGTGCCGCGCCTGCCAGAGCATTTTGTCGGACTCTTTAATCTGCGCGGCCAGATCCACGCCATCACCGACCTTCGCCCCCTCCTGGATCTGCCCCGGCAGCTTGTCGCGCTGCGCACCCAGGTCATTGTTGTTGAAGCCGCCGGACTATCGACGGCGCTCTGCACCGACGGGGTCAAGGGGATTGCCGCCATCCCTCTCGACAGCATCGAGCCGCTGCAGAGTGATCTCTCCGGCTTGGCGCGCGAAGTCTTGAGCGGCCGCGCCCCGTACGGAAGCGGGACCCTGCTCCTCCTGGATCTGGAGAAACTCCTCGAACGGCCGGAACTTATCGTTGAAATCTTCTCTGAATCGCTTTGATCCAGAGAAGGTCCTCCCTTTTATTGACATCATCAGACTGAGCTGCAAAGGACCGAAGAATGAATCTCAAAAACAGTATTTCGATGAAGATCGTCGCCTCATTAACCGCTGTCCTCATTGTCGTTTGCGGCATCTTTGCAACCGTGCTCATCCGCCAGCGCACCGCCGTTCTCGAAGCAGATATGCTCCTGCGCGGCCGGACCATGGCGATCTTTGGCGCTGCCACCATGCGCCAGGTCCTGGAACAGGCGATCAGCAGCGGCCGGCTGACTGAAGCCCAGGTCTTTGACGCCAACTATCGCAAGATCGCCGAGGGCCCCCTGGCCGGCGCTGCTATCCCGAAATACCACACGGAATACGACAGCTACCTCGACCAGGCGATCCTGCGAACCCAGGATACCCTGGTCGAAGAAGATGATGCCGTGGTCTTTGCCGTGCTCGTCGATAAAAACGGCTATCTGCCGGTTCACAACAGCAA
>JAXMLA010000021.1:0-2323 GCA_034370465.1 Desulfuromonadales bacterium | reverse complement strand
GCGCCGTCGCACAGCTCCCCGGGATCCCTGGAGGAATTGCCGCAGGTGGCCTCCGGGTTGTCGGGGATGTCCATGAGCACCCGGCATCCGGTGAGGGGAAAAAGCACGAAGAGAACTACGGCGAGCGCGGCATGATTATGTTTCATCACCTGATACCTCTGTCAATCCTTCCCACATTTTTTGTGATAATGCAAACGGTCTGTTCCTGGTCTAACCAGCAGGGCAGTCGAGTTCTAAATCCGAGATGATTTCAAGCCGTCATTGACGGTCGCGGTGGAGGCGGCCCGTTCGTCTTCGAACGGCTCCCACGGACTTACACGGACTGACACGGACAAAGAATGTGGAAACACGGACTTGCACGGACTGGGCCGCCTGGGAGAAGAATAAGAAGAAGAGAAGAAGAAGAGGCAGCGTCCGTGCGTCCGTGCGCGGCGGTCTGTGTCGGATACCATGATGGGTGGTTGGGCGTTTTGAAGAGCGGGTGACCTCCCCCAACACAAGGGATGCGCGAGGTCATGAAATGCCTCAAAATGTCATCCAGAGAGGAGGCCACCCAATGGCGATCTATATCGGATTTGACGTTCATTCTCAACACACAACTTATCATGTGCTCAACGAGCGGAAGGAGAAGGTCTGCAAGGGCCGGATCCCCACGCAAGCGCCTGCGCTAATGCAGTTCAGTTGTGAGATGTTGGCGCTGGACAGCGAGGTTCACGTGGCGATGGAGAGCGGCGGCCAGAGCCGGTGTGTAACGCGGACGCTGCTGGATAACGGGCTGGATGCGCACGTATTTCACGCGACGGAGGTGGCGGCGAAGCGGCCGAAGAAGGAGTACAAGAACGACGAGAACGACGCAAAGGACCTGGCGCACGGGATGCTGCAGGGGATGTATGAGATGGAGGTGTACATTCCCACCGACGAGGCACAGCAGATGCGGCAGAACACGGTTCAGCGGCAGCATTTCGTGGAGATGCGGTCACTGTCGCAGGTCCTGGCGAAGGCGCTGCTGCGTGCCCGCTCATTGCCTGTGCCGAAGTGCTTGGACAGTATCAAGGCCTGGGAGCGACTGTTGAAGGAGCATGCGGGCATGGGGGACCTGGGGTTCTTCCTTGAACTGCACTACCAGTCCTACGTCCACGCGGAGAAGATGGTCGACCTGATTGAGGCGCGGATGCGTCAGGCCTGCGAGGTCAGTACCGGCGTCAACGAGGACATCGAACTGCTGACGTCGATCCCTGGCGTGGGGTTTGTGACGGCGTACGCCCTGGTCGGGGTGATCGGGGAACTGACGAGGTTCCCGAGCGCGGCGCAGTTGTCGAGCTACCTCGGGGTGGTGCCGCGCTCGTACGACTCGGGGAACCGGCGGCAGGCGGGGCACATCACGCGCAGCGGGCCGTGGTACATGCGGAAGTTGCTGTGCCAATGCGCCCACCAGGCGAGGAAAGGGAGCAATCCGCTGGCCGCGTATTTCTACTCGGTGCAGGGGCGCAGCGGGAGCGCGAAGAAGGCGATTGTGGCGGTGATGCACCGGATTGTGCGCATTGGCTTTCAGTTGCTCAAGACCCGAAAGCGGTTCGACTCCGGGCACCTGAAGATCCACTCGGAGCTGGACCCGAAAACGGGGAAGGTCTTCTGGCGGATGGGAAGCGCGGCGGAGCCTCGGAGGCGAAATGCAGATCCGGGCGCGACGAGCGTGAACGCAGTTGCCGGAAACGATAGTTGAATCAACGGAGTCGCCCCAATGACGCCAGCGTCTGAGATTCCGAACGAAATGGACTTCCCACGAGTTTCCGCGACTTCGCTACACGGACTGATTGTTACCAAATTGTGTGTTCGATTGAAGCGCGGAGCTTTCTTGGATTGGGAATCATGGCGCATAAGACGCCGAATAGACGTTTGAAGGAACCCATTTTGTTTTGATGTTCAGGCCTTTGCCGAACGGGCGACGTAGATGTAAGAGGCGAGAAGAAACATTTGACCGCGAATCGCTGGACCCTGTCCGCGGGCTCTGCCCGGGGTGGCCCGCCTGGCCAGGCTCCATCGATTCGCGGTGAAGGTGCCGTCCCGAGCCTGTCACGGGAAAACGAGGTTTTTGCATGGATCGGTAAACAGACACTTGACTCCACCCATCATAGACGTCCGTGACAGTCCGTGTCGGTCCGTGCATCTTATTCCCCGCCGCGTCCGTGTCCGTCAGTGCCCGTGTTTCCCCGCCGCCGACCTGTCCTGCCCATGATCATATTGGTTCTGGATTTTTCCACGGGATCCGATTATTCTCTCTCCTCGTTGCGCGGGCAGCGGGCGTACACGGAGGCATTTTGAA
>JAXMLA010000020.1:0-39064 GCA_034370465.1 Desulfuromonadales bacterium | reverse complement strand
CGCAGCCGTTGCGGCCCAAAAGACAGAGTCGGTCGCCCGCTTCGATGGTGAGGTCGATACCGTTCAACAGGGGCGGGCCGCCAAAGGCAAGGGAGATATTACGCAGCGAGATCAGGGGCATGGAGACTCACAATTCTATTGTGAGGATGTAGGAGCAGGCTCCCGCCTGCGATCGCGAGCTGGAGCTCGCTCCTACATTTCACGAATTAATATCAACGGGTGGCGGGCGGGGGCAGAGTACGGAGAGCCCGTCTGCCCCAGTCGTCGTTGAGAACTTTGATGTAATGGCCGAAACCGAAGGAGACAATTTTGCCGGTCGCCGGGTCGCTGGTGGTGGTGATCAGGTAAAAGTCGTGAAAAGCAAGCGGGGGTTTTTCTTCCCCTGGCGTTGCGCTGCTGTTGGTCAAAAGAGCTGCCCGCGCCAAAATCCACTGTTGATGGAAGGCAAGATCGGGACGGCGCAGGTAAGCGAGGCTGAGGAGCAGGATGATGAGGAAGGTCGAGAAGGCGATCTTTTTCATGGAAAAACTCCGACAGAATCTGACTCTTGAATCGCTCCATCTTTACCCTTGCCCTGCGCCCTTTGTCAACCTTGCAACACTTTGCCCTCCTCTTTAGACGGGCCTTGTGGTAAAAACTCACGGACATTCGTTTTCGTTCCCCCTCCCTTGACGGGAGGGGGTTAGGGGGTGGGTGAAGTGCTGATAACGGTATTCCATGGCAACTTCCCCCCCACCCTGACCCTCCCCCGCGAGGGGGGAGGGAAATTTCGCATCATCCCTTTAGCTTGGCTGCCATGTCCGAAAAGAAGCAGATCGTCAAAGCCGCCGGTATCCTTGGCTTCGCTACCATCCTCTCCCGCATCCTTGGCATGGTGCGCGACATGGTCGTCTCCCGCCTCTTCGGCGCCGGGATGGCGACGGACGCCTTTTTCGGCGCCTTCATGATCCCCAATCTGCTGCGGCGCTTCTTTGCCGAAGGGGCGCTGACCGCCGCCTTTGTGCCGATCTTTTCGGAATGGCGGGAGAAGCACGGCGACGCCGGTGCCCGCGAACTCGCCAATGTCTGCTTCACCCTGCTGACGATCGTTATGGCCGGGATCACCCTCCTCGGCATCCTCTTTTCCCCGCTGATCGTCCATTTATTCTTCCCCGGCTTTGCCGCTGTCCCCGGCAAACTGGAGTTGACGATCACCCTCAATCGTCTCCTCTTCCCTTATATCTTCTTTATCAGTCTTGTCGCCCTGTGCATGGGGATTCTCAACACCCTGCGTCATTTCTTCACCCCGGCGATCTCCACGGTCTTCCTCAACCTGGCGATGATCGGCTCGGCCCTGCTCCTGCACCAGCACTTTGCGGTGCCGATCGTTTCGCTGGCGATCGGGGTGCTGATCGGCGGCCTGCTGCAACTGCTGCTGCAGCTGCCGGTCCTGTGGAGTAAGGGCTATCCGCTCCGGCTCAACTTCAACTTTGAGCACCCCGCCCTGAAACGGATTACGCTGCTCATGGCGCCGGCGATCTTCGGCGTCGGCGTCTACTATCTCAACATCACCGTCAGCAATATCCTTGCCTCGCTCCTGCCGCAGGGGAGCGTCTCTTATCTTTATTACGCGCAGCGTCTCTTTGAATTTCCGCAGGGGGTCTTTGTCGTCGCCGTCGCCCAGGCGGTGCTGCCATCGATGAGCCGGCAGGCGGCTCTCGAAGACTTTGCCGGCGTCAAGGATTCGATCAACTTCGGCCTGCGCCTTGCCCTCTTCGTCACCATCCCCGCCGCGTTCGGGCTGATGCTTTGTGCCATCCCCCTCTTCTCCCTCCTCTTCATGGGCGGGGCCTTTACCTTCAAGGAGGTGAACGGCGCCGGCGCGGCCCTCCGCTACTACGCCCTCGGCCTTTCTTTTGTCGCCCTGATTCGCGTCCTCGCCCCGGCCTTTTACGCCCTCAAGGATACCCGCACCCCGGTCCTTACCGCGCTGGCTGCCTTCGCGGTCAATCTCATCCTCAGCCTGATCCTGATGGGACCGATGCTGCACGCCGGCCTCGCCCTTGCCACCACCCTGGCGGCTGCGGTCAACATGCTCCTTCTCCTCTGGGCTCTGCGTCGCCGCCTCGGTCCCTTTGGCGGCCGCGCTATTCTGGTGACCGCTGTTAAGGCGTTTCTCGCTTCTCTGCCGATGGCCCTCTTTGTCGGGTGGATTCTCACCTTGGCTGACTGGTCCCTGCCGGGAGAGAAATTGGGCAAAGGGCTCATGCTCGGCGGAGCCGTCGCTGGCGGGATCCTCCTCTTCTTCGCGATGACTCTGCTCCTTCGCTGCCCGGAAGCGCAGCATGTCGCAACCACCCTCCGCCGTAAAATCCTGCGCCAATCCGTTTAAATAAAAAGAGCACAACGCATCTCCGCTGTGCTCTTCCCTTCTGCTGCCCCTCGCCCGTTCAGACTTGTCCGGGAGGGGTCAATTATTGCGGCTCTTGTCGTGCCAGCAGGTTGCCGACATAGAGATACGCATCAAGCGCGGTAATGCTAGCGTCGCCGTCGAAGTCAACGGCCGGGATGGGGCCGCTCTCCTCTTTTGGAGGAGTGATGGCAAGGACCGGGACAATGACGACCGGAAACTGGATCAGGTCCCCTTCCCCGGACAGGAGAGCCTTGGCCGGCCAGATATCTCTGCTGGTGATCAGTCCGACCTCCCAGCCCAGTTCGCCGGCATCCGAGATGGCGCCGAGGACACATCCCTGCACGCCGACGGCGGGAGTCTGTTGGCTGAGGGATTTGGGGAGATAGAGCATGATTTTGCTGCTGCCGTCGGCAAGGGCGACCGGGGGGATCTGGCGAACCTGGCTGTCGCTGGCGGGGTGGAGAAAAATCGCCTTGATCGCGGCAACCGTCCACGGCTGCGGAAGCCGTTCGATGACGCGCACGATCTCTTCCTGGGAGTGAAAGCGCTTCTCCGCTCTGGAGAAGGCTGAGGGCGCCGTGGTTGTACTTGTGGACGCGGCGGCAATCGTCGTGGCTGGAATCGGTAAAGGCTCTCTGTTCGGAGGAGTGGGAGGAGACGGGAGTACTTCCGGCGGGACAACACTCCCGTTGGAAGTTCCGGTGCGCCGCGAGGTCGCTATCGCTTCGACAACCTGTTTTGGGTTGTCAGTGAGCGGCTCCGTTTTGGAATTCAGGGCTGCCAGTTGCCGGACGGTCGTCGCCACAACCTTGCCGTCCGCATCGACGGACTTAACGGTGAACCGCGAGACCCGCAATTCCGCTCCGGGTAGGGATGACTGAAGGTTGAGGAGGGTGCCGTTCTGTGCTAATGGCTGTGACGAGGCGACGCCGAGACGGATGGTGCCGGGGACCTTGTCGTTGATGGCGGCCAGGGTTCCGGCCAAAGCTGTCCCGGCCGTAGCGGTCAGACCGGCGAGGTGCTGCGGATCGTAACGCAACTCCAGATCGAGGGCATGAACGTTGGTCAGTCCGGTCGCGTTGATCTGCCATTGGCCATTCCCGCCGGAGAGAATGATCTCGCCCGCAGTTGCGGGGCGGGTGCAAAGCAGGATGAGCAGGAGAAGAAGAGCGCCCACCGGCAGCGGTTGTCGCTCATTGTTGTTCCATGCCCCCATGACGCTTAAATCTCCTCGATAGTCAGGGTGAGCTTGTATTCTTCGGTTCGATTGGGCGTACTCAGACCATCGTCGGAGATTTCAGAAACTTCAGTCAGGAGGAGCTGAAAACTTTCCGGCGTGGGGAGTCCTTCGCCACTTTGCAAGGGACGGCTGAAGCTGAACAGGTTCCCCGTGGGAAAGGCGGTCGCATTCTCCTTGATCAGGGAAAGAATCAGTAAGGGATGAATGTAGTTGGTGCCTTGAAGTGTATTTAGCCCTGTGACCAGCGGGACGATGCTGGTCGGAATGTCGTCTAAGGTAAAGGCATCAGGAAGGGTGATTTCGAGGGCGACGCTGCCGACATTATTCACTTGAGTATTATCGTTTCTTTGAATGCCGATAGTGACTCTGGCGGTCTTTACTGAAGGAACCGGATCTTCATTATCACCGCCCCCGCCACCGCCGCAAGCGGAGAGGGTGAGCAAGACGGTCAAGGAGAAGAGGAGTATCAACAGTTTCATCAGGTTCTTTATCATCATGAAATTATTTCCTTGCCGGCTCGCTTTGATCACCACAGACCTACGGCTTTACGCAGAATCACCAAAGCGTCAGCGGCGGTGACCTTGCCGTCGGGGACGGGGATACCGTCGACCAAGGGGGCAAGGTCGGCCTTCAGGTCTTCGAGTCTCTTGCCTATGGCCATCTGCAAAGCGAAAAGGGCATCAACGGGGGTGAGATTGCCGTAAACCCTGATGTCCTGCGTGAGCGTCGGCGCCGGGTTATAGGTTGCATCTCCGACCTGATTAGCCGCGATGGTGCAGACCCCGGCGGCAACCCCGGTGACGGTGCTGCCGCTGATTGTGCAGGTGCCAGGGGTGGTCGAGGTCAAGGTCACGGGCAGTCCGGAGTTGGCGGTGGCGCTGGCGGTGGTAGTGCCGTTTATCGTCAGAAAGGCTGGTGAGAAGCTAATCGCCGTGATGGACTGGTCGAATGGCGCTGGAAATGTCAGGTCATCAATCCAGGCGGTATCGAGCCCACTAAAATCACTTGCATCTTTTTCATATCTCCAGGTCAGGGTGTGCGTTCCGGCTTCCAGGGCATATACGGCGCGCGACCAGTTGACCAAACCCGACCAGCGTCCCTTTACAACGCCATTGATAGAGAAGATCAGATAGTCATAATACGCTTCTGAATCGACTGCGTAGCGGAACGAAAGGGCGCCGGCGCCGGTGACGACAGTCGTCTGCAGGGTCGCGCTTTGACTGTCATTGAGAGTTATTGGCGCTTCGGCGGCATATCTGCTGTTGTAGCCGCTCGCCGTAACGCTCCAGTTACCGTTGCCGCTGGTTTGCCATGGCAATTTACTGAGATCGCCGCTCTCAAAGTCATCAATAACCGGCAACGGGGGGACCGGAGTCGTAGACCAGGTGGCGGTCATGGCCTCCAGAGGTGCGGAAATAGCCGTCAAGCTGAAGTTGGTGGGTTGCCCGTCATAATAGTTGGAGTCTGGCGAGGTTATCGGTGTCCAGCTGCTATTGTTCCCCGCATAAAAGAGGGTGGGAGCAGACCCCCAACAGTCAGCAATCAGCATGTCACAAATTTCTGTGCTGGCTTGCACTGGAGAGACCCCCTGCCTTCCCCCGGTCGACAGGAAATTATTGATGTCGTTGGTTCCGGCCGTTCCTGCGGTGATGTCGATATGGGTGAGGAGCAGCCCCCCTTGCCAGCTCGCGCCAAGCGCATATTTTGCCCCGAGATCCCAGCCGACGGGGTGACGATTTTCCAGGAGAAAGTATTCGCTATCGCTGACTGGTGTCTGCAGTTTGTAGCCGGAATCAGGGGCGGAGAGGGAAGAATGAATCGTGAGGGCATTGACCGAACCGGGCTCTATGGGGGCCGCCCACCCTAAATATTCCCGCGACCAGAGATCGAGCGCGGTCGGCGTTGCCCCGGCATCTTCACTGTTGTCAGCTCCCCAGCTCCCGCCGGCCATCAGCGAGAAGATGCCCATGCCGGCGTTGGTGTAGGAGGTATCATAAAGATCGGGCAGACCGCAGAGGGCGTGCCCGAGTTCGTGGGCGATAATCCCCATGGTTTGTTGCCGGCTGGCGTTATTCAGTTCGCCGCTTATGGCCCAGTCGGTGACCTCCATGCCGTCGGCCGTCACGCCGGGTTCGCCCCAGGCATGCGCCCAGATACTCGGGATTTTATTGCTGTCGGATGCCTCGTAGCCGGCATAAATGAAGTAAATGACCAGTTCGGTCTGTTCAAGGGTGCCGCTGTTATCGGTATCAAAAGAACTGAAATTGACGGTGCTTGCCGCCTGCGCCAAGGCGAGGTTGAGGATGCCGGGTTCGGTTACATAGCTTTCATAGGGATCTCTATCTCCGCTTGGGTACGGGTGCGGGGTTGCGATCGAGACAGAAATAACCCCGGCAGGACTACCGGATTGGCTGTGTGCTGCCGGCTTCACGCTGAGGGCGGAAAAAGAATTTTCAGCGAAATAACGGGCGACTGATTTATCTGTCGGAGAAAAGAGCGTCGTTTCCCATTGCGCTGGCGTCGTTACGAAGTTGCGATCAGAGAAGTTAACCAGCACCAGTAACAGTTTCCTGTCTCCCGCGACCGGCATGGGCGTCCAGTCTCCAACGGCGGCCCTCTGTACTGAAGGGGAAGGAGCAAAGGGGGATGATGAGGGGGGGAGCGCTGTCCCTTTCCGTCGTTCTTGATAAGTTTTGTCGAGTGACTTTTGTCTGTAGAGTTCGAGCTTTTTGTTACGGGGCGGTTTGAGTTGCGGGGGAATATGGGAAGGGACAAATTCCTGTCCCAGTGCCCGGTATCCAGAAGATTTGAGCCTGCCGTTGGCATCCTGCTCGGCATACTCCCAGTATTTAGTCTGGGGATTGCGCAAAATCGTGTAGCCGTTTTTGGTCTCCGTCCAGTGCTGGAATTCGTCCCCTTGCTGCCGGGCGGTGATAATCGAACCGTCGGGTTGGGTGATCTCCATGAATCGGGGTAATGCCGGAGCAGCATAAAGATTTGGGCACAGGGCAAAGGTGATGATCAGCATGAGGAAAATGCGTTTCCGCATAGAGTGCTATCTCCTGAGAAACTGTATTTGTCTGTTTATTGTTGCTGCTCCGGGAAGGACCTGAAAAATATAGCACAGTCGACGGATTGATGACAAAAAAAGTGCGAATCTCCCTTCTAGCTACGACGCTGTAGATACCAGTTGATCAATCCATTGGTCGAGGCATCGTGGCTGCTCACACTCTCCGGCGTGACCAGCTCGGGGAGGATGGCGCCGGCGAGTTGCTTGCCGAGCTCGACCCCCCATTGATCGAAGGAGTTGATCCCCCAGATGGTCCCCTGCACAAAGACCTTGTGCTCGTACAGGGCGATCAACATCCCCAGGCTGCGGGGGTTGATCTCTTCGAGAAGCAGGGTGCTGCTCGGCCGGTTGCCGGGGAAGATCCGATGCGGCAAGAGGGCGGCGATGTCGTCTTCTTCCATCCCGGCGGCCGCCATTTCCGCCTGCGCCTCGGCGGCACTCTTGCCGCGCATCAGCGCTTCGGCCTGGGCAAAGACGTTGGCGAGGAGGATGGGGTGATGCGGGCCGAGATGATGATGACTGCGCGCCGGGGCGATGAAGTCGCAGGGGACGAGCTGTGTCCCTTGATGGATGAGCTGGTAAAAAGCGTGCTGGCCGTTCGTCCCCGGCTCGCCCCAGAGGATCGGTCCGGTCGGGTAATCGACGACCTCGCCGCTCTTGGTCACCCGCTTGCCGTTGCTCTCCATCTCCAGCTGTTGGAGGTAGGCGGGGAAACGGTGCAGATACTGATCGTAAGGGAGGACCGCCTGACTCGCCGCCCCCCAGAAGTTACTGTTCCAGATCCCCAGCAGCGCCATGAGGACCGGGATATTCTTTTCCAGCGGCGCATTGCGGAAGTGCTCGTCGACCGCAAACCCGCCGTCAAGGAGTTCCTCGAAGTGATCGTAGCCGATCGCCAGGGCGAGGGAGAGACCGACCGCTGACCACAGCGAATAGCGGCCGCCGACCCAGTCCCAGAAGCCGAACATGTTGGCGGGATCGATGCCGAACTCCCGCACCAGTTTTTCGTTGGTCGAGACCGCGACAAAGTGGCGGCTGATCTCCTCCATGTTCCCCCCCTGGTCGATGAACCAGTTGCGGGCGGAATAGGCATTCGCCAGGGTCTCCTGGGTGGTGAAGGTCTTGGAGACGATGACAAAGAGGGTGGTCTCGGCATGCAGGCCTTGCAGGGTTTCCACCAGATCGCTGGCATCGACATTGGAGACAAAGTGGCTGCGCAGGCCGGAGACGTAGGGGGTGAGGGCAGCGCAAGCCATCTTCGGCCCGAGATCGGAGCCGCCGATGCCGATGTTGACGACATCGGTGATCCGTTTGCTGCTGTAGCCGCGCCAGCCGCCGCTGCGGACCTGCATGCAGAAGCGGCGCATCTCGCCAAGGACATCGCGCACCGCCGGCATGACATCTTCGCCATCGACGATCACCGGCCGCTCGCTGCGGTTGCGCAGGGCGGTATGGAGGACGGCGCGCCCTTCGCTGTTATTGATTTTGGCGCCGTTGAACATGGCATCGCGCTGCACGTCGAGGTTGCGGACGCGCGCCAGCTGGCAGAGCAAAGCGATGCTCTCGGCATCGATGAGCTGCTTGGAGTAGTCGAAGAGGAGGCCGTCGAATTCGACGGAGAAGCGGGCAAAGCGATCGGGATCAGCGGCAAAGGCAGCGCGCAAGGTGCGCCCGTCCCAGCTGCGGCGATGTTTGGTCAGGGCCTGCCAGGCCGGCAGTTCAGTCAGTTTCTCCATAGCACACTCCTTTAAAGGGCAAATCATCAATCAAGTTGACCACCTTGACTTTATACACCATACTTGCCCCCTTGTCAGCCGCATCCCCGAACAAAAAACTCCTTCATTTCCAAGGAAACCATTATGGCTCTGCCCTCCATCATCTACCGCGCCAGCATCGAACTTTCCGATCTCGATCGCAACCTTTACGAAAAACTCGAAACCACCGTCGCCCGGCACCCTTCTGAAACCAATGAGCGCCTCATCGCCCGCCTCTTTGCTTACGCCCTTTGCTACAGCGAGGATTTGAACTTTACCAAGGGGATTGCCGCGGCGGATGAGCCGGATCTCTGGAGCAAGGAGCCGGACGGACGGGTGCGGGAGTGGATCGAGGTCGGCCTCCCTGATTTCGAACGGTTGCGCAAGGTCAGCCGTCATGCCGAAAAGGTAATGCTGATCGCCAGCGGCAGCGCCAGTGCTTTCTGGCGCTGGCAGGAGGCGATCCTCCCCAAACTCTCAGTCATCGACAATCTGACCATCCTCGCACTGGAGCCGGCCTTTGTCGCGCAGATCGTTGCCAAGTTGCAGCGGGCGATCACCTGGTCGCTGACGATCACCGAAGGGAATATCTATCTCACCATCGGCACCGACACGCTCGAATCGCAGATCCTCTTTCTCCAGGGGGAGCGGTGATCATCTGGATCGACGCCGACGCCTGTCCACGCCTGGCGCGCGAGATCGTCTTCAAGGCGGCCGAGCGGCTGAAGTTAGCAGTCTGTCTCGTTGCCAACCAGCCGATGGGCCGGCATCATTCGCCGCTGATTACTTCGGTGCATGTGCATGGTGGCTTCGACGCCGCCGATGACCACATTGCTCAGCAGGTCGCCCCCGGCGATCTCGTCATCACCGCCGACATCCCGCTCGCTGCCCGCATCGTCAGCGCCGGCGCTCTCGCTATCGACCCGCGCGGCGACCTTTACGACGATTCCAACGTCAACGAACGCCTGTCGATGCGCGACCTCCTCGCCGATCTCCGCAACGACGGCCTCGTCTCCGGCGGCCCGCCTCCTTTTGGTGTGAATGACCGGAAACGCTTTGCCGCGACGTTGGACCGGACACTGACCCGTTTGAACCGCACAGGTTGAACCGGCGCTTCTCTTCTCAATTCACAGGTACCGATTTCCCATGACGACTCGCACCCTCCCCCTCAGCGACGGCCGCAACCTCACTTATCACTTCCACCGCTCGCAGCGGGCCAAGCATGTCGGGCTGCGCCTCAGCCGCCAGGCCGGGTTGCAGGTGACGGTGCCGCGCGGTGTGACCCTGGCGCGGGTCGATGCGGTGGTCCTTGCCAAGAGTGCGTGGATCATCAAGCATCTGACCAGTTTCGCCGCCATGCCGCCGGCTCGGTCGGTTCCGACCGCTGCTGCGCCGCTCCCGGTGGCCATCGAGCTGCCGGCCCTTCGCGAGATCTGGACTGTGGCGTACGCACAGAGCGAGATGCCTGGCGTGCGCGCCTGCACTCTCGGGCCGGGGGAGTTGCAGCTACGCGGCGCGGTGGCGGATGAAGAACTCTGCCGGCGGGCGCTGCGCTTGTGGTTGGGCCAACGCGCGGAAATGACGCTGCTGCCGCAGTTGCAGGAGCTGGCCATTGCCACCGGACTTCGCTACGGGCGCGGTCAGATCCGCGGGCAGCGCACCCGCTGGGGGAGTTGCTCGGGCCGGGGGACGATCTCCCTCAACTGGCATCTCCTCTTCCTGACGCCGGAACAGGTGCGTTACGTGCTGCTGCACGAACTCTGTCATACGGTCGAGCTCAACCACTCTCCCCGTTTCTGGCTGTTGCTGCAGCAGCACCAACCCGACTCGGAGACACTGCGCAAGTCGATGCGCCGCGCCTGGCAAGAGCTGCCAGCGTGGCTGCATGAAGCGCAGCAGCCGCGGAAGGTTGATTGATTCTGTTGGGGGAAGGGGAGTCCTTGGGCGTCGGTAAGATTACGGCTTCATCACCGCGAGCCCTTCTGCCTTGGCCGCTTGATTGAGCCGATCGTCAAAGGAGGAGAACGCCAGCGTGAGCTGATCCCTGGTCGCGAGGCGTAGCGCGGCACTGAGATGCACGGCGTCAAAACCGCGCAGGGAGTGGCGTTGGGCCAGGTCGGCGGCGAGTTGCTCGTCAAAATCCAGTGCCACGAGATGTTGCCAGTCTGCCCGGATGGCCTCTTGCAACCGCCGATAGTTGTCTTGATCAAGGTCGCGGCTGTTAAAACGCCGGGTCAGGGCGGAGATCATTTCGGGGAGCGCTACACGACAGGTGGCGACCATGTCTGCCTTGCCCAACCAGACGCCGACCGCTACCGAGCCCTCTTCCTCTATATAGAGCTTGACCAGACTGCTGGTGTCGAAATAGAGGATCATCGCCGCTCCGCGATGACGGTTGCCGAAAGGGGATCGCCCTCAATCGTCACTCCGACGAGACCAGCCGGCTTTCCGCCGCTCCACGTCGCCCCCCCTTCCGCCACCAGATCCAGGATGGTCCGGCGTTCGGGGGTGATGGGGAGGAGCAGTGCCACCTCCCTCCCCCGGTCGGTGACAACGACCTCTTCCCCTTGGCTGGCAAAGCCGATGTAAGTGCTCAGATGTGCCTTGAGCTCACGGATTCCGACGGTATGCATGCCGTGTTCCTTTCTTGTCGGTGTATTTGTGTCTACACACTACCACAAAATGTGTCCTCAAACAATTTTGGCGAAGCAAGACTTCACGGCCTTATCTCCACGACCGTGCCATTCGGCGCCAATCTGTCAATCTCCTCGATCTCTTCGTCGGTAACGGCAATACACCCTTTGGTCCAGTCTGCCCCGGTGTGCAGATCCCCCACCCACGAGAATCCATTCTTAAGGCCGTGGATCATGATGTCACCACCCGGAGAAAGACCGAGTTGCTTTGCTCGCGTTTTGTCTTTCTCGTTGGGATAGGAGATATGCAGAGACAGATAATAACGGCTGTCCCGGTTTCTTGAATCGATAACGTAGGTTCCCTCCGGGGTCTTGTTGTCCCCTTGCTTCTCTTTTGGACCAATCGGGTTTCCTCCCAGGGCGATAGCGTAGGTCTTGAGGACTTTGCCCTTTGCGATCAAGGTCAATCGACGTTCCTTCTTTTCTATGAGAATCTTGTCGGCCGGTCCCTTCTCGAGGGAAAAAATCTCTTTTTTCAGGGAAATAATTTCATTCTCTTTGCTCTTCAGCGCCTGCTCAAGCGTTTCAAGCTTTTTTTGCAGGGTAAAGAGCTCCTCCCCCCGGCTTTGCACCTCTTGTCGGAGTGCCTCAATCTGTGCCTGTTGCGCCGCAATCGTCTGATCCTTGACAATGACATTATCGATATTAAATATCATCATCTCACTGTCTTTCCGGTAACCGCTCTCCGGGTGATCGTTTATGAGCTGCTGAAAAGATTCCAGAGCTTTCTGGTAATCTCTTTGCGCATTCCCGGCATGGGCATAAATAATCCCCATCTCAAAGAGAACCCGGTCTGCCACCGTGGGATACTTTTCAATCATCTGCTGATATTTTGCCAGAGAGGCCTCGTAGTCCCCCTGGCTGAACAAAAGATTCGCCTGGCTAAAGGGTACCCTGGCACGGGAAACCTCATTGAATTGACTGCATCCGCACAGGAGTAATGATGTGATGATGATGCTGACAAAGAATAAGTTTAAGTGCTTACCCAACCTGCTTTGCTTTTTATCCATCGTTCGAATGGTCCAGTCAGACTTGATGTGGGTGGAAGCAGAAAGGAAGTGGCAGAGGATCAAGATCTGCCACTTCCTTTTCCGGAGCAATAACAGCAAAGCTCACAGTTCCCGGTAAATTGACTTACTTCATCATTGATTTGCGGAAAGCTGCGTCCGCCTTCTTCGACTGTTCCTCTGCGAGTCTCGTCTGTTCATCGGCGATCCTTGCCTTTTCATCGGCGATCCTCGCCCTTTCCTCTGCCATCTTTACCGCATTTTCGGCGCGCATTGCGGCCGCCTCGGCCTTGAGCGTGGCCGCATCCGCGGCCGCCTTGGCCGCCTGGGCATCCTGCACGGCCTGATCCGCTTTGACCCCCGTCATCATTTGCTGCGCCTGAACTTTTTCAAGGTCGCCTGTGGTTGCGCAACCGCCAAAAGAAAGGGCCAGAACCAGCATCGTTGCTAACACTAATAGATTTTTCATCGTTTATTACCTCCTTGAAATAGTTTGACTTCTTCACAATTCGCGGAAAATCTCGTCAGCTTTTTTCACGCTATTAATTATAAACTGCGATCTTCGTCTGGCATCGCTTATCACCTCCTCTTCCTCGGTTATCCCTTCTTGACCGGTTCAATCAATCGCCCCTCTAGTTCCAGATCAATCTTCAAGCGTTTGATGGCGTTTTTGGCCTCTTTGATATCGCTGTACGGGCCGGTGATGACCTGGTAGCTGGAGTTCTTGGTAATCACCCGTGCCGGGATTTGCGGGCCCTGGTGGTTGATAATCGCGGCAAGCCGCATTGCGTCGTTCCTGTCACGCAGGTCGGCCGCCAAAACCGACCACGCATCTTTCTTCAGTTCCGGTATCTGCGGTTTGCCATATAATTCGCCGGGGTGCCTGACTTCGATCGGTTTCGCCACCCCTACACTCCCTTGCCTGATATCGAAGATCGGGACAGGGATGCCGCGCGCCTCGGCCAATATTTTCTTGACTTGACTCCAGTCCAGGGTGCGCCCGGATTTCTTCTCAATATCTTTCAATTTTGCATAGAGCTTATCAAACTCAGCAGTGTCCAGGTCTTCGGTGGTCGTATGAACTTCCAGATAAAGCATGCCGTTGCTTTGCCCGAGGAGATAGGGCTGGTTAACGATGTTGACCGTTGTTTTCACCGGAGTGTTTTCATACAGTCTCTTCACGTCTTCCGGATAGAGTCGCAGGCAGCCATTGGTGGCCATGAGCCCAACGCTGGCCGGTTTATTGGTGCCATGGATCAGATAACTCGGTTCACTTAAATAGAGGGCGTATTCTCCCAGGGGGTTTAACGGTCCCGGCAGAACTTTGGCGGGGAGAGGATCCCCTTTTTCCCGATGATCCCTGGCAATGAAGGCCGGCACATGCCAGGTCGGCCGGCTCGCCTTGCGCACCACATGCATCAGACCTCGGGGCGAGGGGCGTTCTTCTTTGCCAACCCCGACCGGGTAGGTCAAGACCGTCAATGGCTCGTTATTCCCGGGAAATTGAAAGAGCCGCATCGCTGCCAGGTTGATGACGATCCCTTTTCTCGGAGCGTCCGGCAGGATAAAACTCAGCGGCAGCAGGACGCGTTCTCCGGCCTCAGGCACCCAGAGATCGACCCCGGGATTTGCAGAACTGACTTCATTGAGTCCAAGGCTGAAGTGCCTGGCAATATCCGGCAGCGTATCCCCTGTTTCAAGCCGGACGACTGCCAACCGGCCAATGACATCCTCTCCCTTTGCAACAGAAAACTCGTTTCGGATGACATCTTCCTCTAAATATTCGGGAGCAAGCGGATAGGTGTCAGGAGCTCTTTTCATGGCAACACATCCCTGCAGCAACAGGATAACGACAAAAAGAGTTATCAATCGCAGAGGAGATGTGGCTATCCGTTCAATGATTCGGCACATGGGGCAAAGAAGGTCCTTTCCAGGATGTAACGAAGTATGGCTGAATTTTTCAAAATTGCCATAAAGACGGGGCTACGAATGTGATGGCATAAAAATAGCCGGGTCGCCGAATATCTTCTCGATATTTCGGCGACCCGGCTATCTCTGAGAGACCCAATGGGCTTTCCGTCCCATTCTCGCGAATGGTTTAGTATTATCGTCTATCTACTGCCAGCGCCGTGATGCACACCACTGGAACGTTTTAACTTTTACCGCGCTGCCCCGGCATTGTCAATCACTTCCTGACAAGTGCTGCATCCTCTTTAATGCACTATTTTCAATCCGGCAAAAACATGTTAACAATGGAGCCCGTTGGACAACAATCGCCAAAAAACAACCAATCCAGTCGACAAGGACTCAATCGCATGGACTTCGCAACGATCGGCCTCAATATCCCCTTTATCCTTCTCCCCAAACCGGGCATCGAGATGAGCAAGTGGGCAGTGATTGCCTGCGATCAGTACACCTCGGAGCCTGAATATTGGGAGAAGGTCAGCGCTATTGTCGGCAACAGTCCTTCGACCCTCAACCTGATCTTCCCCGAGGTCTTTCTCGAAGAAGCGCAAGCCGATGCCGAACGCCGCATTGCCGGGATCAACGCGACGATGCAGCATTACCTTGATGCCGGTATTCTGCAGGAAGAAGCGCAGCCCGGCTTTATCCTCGTCGACCGTCAGACCTGCGCTGTCCCGTCGCGCAAGGGGCTGGTCGTGGCCCTCGATCTCGAAGCCTACGACTACCGTGAGGGGGCGACGACCCTGATCCGCGCCACCGAGGGGACGATCCTCGACCGCTTGCCGCCGCGCATCAAGGTGCGGCAGGGGGCGAGCATCGAGCTGCCGCATATCATGGTCCTCATCGACGACCCGGAGCGCACGGTTATCGAACCCCTTTTCGACCGGAATCTCGAGCTCGCTTACGATTTCGAACTGATGGAGGGAGGCGGCCAGATCAAGGGCTGGCGGGTGAATGACGCTGCCCATCTGGCGCAGGTCGGGGCGGCGCTGGCGCAACTCGCTGATCCGGAGCGCTTTGCCGCCAAGTACCAGGTGGCGGGGCAGGCGCCGGTTCTGTATGCGATGGGGGACGGTAATCACTCCTTTGCCACAGCCAAGGCGATCTGGGAGAAACTCAAGGCCGAGGCGCCAGATAAATCCGCGATCATGGATCACCCGGCCCGCTACGCTCTGGTCGAACTTGTCAATGTCCACGATCCGGGACTGGAGTTCGAAGCGATCCACCGCGTCGTCTTTAATGCCGATCGGTTGATGATGACGGCGCAGGCGGAAGCGTTCTACGCTGCCCAGGGGGCGAGCTTTCGCTGCGAGCTCTGCGTTGATCTGGCGGCCAGCACCGAAAAAGCCCAGGCTTTGAAGCAGGCGGGGCGGCATCTCATCCCCTTTGTCGCCGGAGCAGAGTGCGGGCTCTTTATTATCGAACAGCCGCCCTTGCATCTCGAAGTTGCGACGCTGCAGACCTTCCTTGACCACTTTCTGAGCCAAAACCGCGCCGCCCGCATCGACTATATCCACGGCGAGGCGCCGGTCAGCGCTTTGGGTGGCAAGGCCGGTAATATTGGTTTCTATCTTCCCGCCATCTCCAAGTACGACTTCTTCCGAACGATCATTCTCGATGGCGCCCTGCCGCGCAAAACCTTCTCGATGGGGGATGCGGACGAAAAGCGTTTCTATTTGGAGTGCCGACGGATAGTGCGCTGATCCCCTTCCTGTTTCTCACTGGAATTCAATTTTGTAAAAGAGGTCGACCCCGCTCTCCTCGCCGACCTTCGATTCCGCCTGCCAGCGCTCGCTGATGTCGTAGCGCAGGCCGACGACATTGCTGCCGGTAAAGAGGGAGTGGCCGAGGCTGATATAAAGTTTGGGGTTGAGGTACTTGCCGACGGTGATCACCGAAGTGGTGAGGTCACCGTCGCCGGATTGTATATCGATCACATCCAGCCCGACGCGCCGCCGCAACCGGTCCTGGAGCACGGTCGATTCCCCCTTGGCGAGGAGAGCGCCGGCTGCCACCATCAACAGGTCGGCTTGTCCGGCATCGCTCCCCATCGGCCGGCCGAGGACGATATAGGACAGGATGTCGGTATCGGGCATCGACGGTTCGGAATAAAGGGTCACGGTCGGTGCTCGCGGTGTGCCGCCGACCCGGACTCCGGCCTGAACTTCACCGGAGCGGCGCAGGGCGAGGATGTCGAGAGTCGGCTGGTCGATGGGGCCGCCGGCAAAGAGGAGGGAGCCGCGGTTGATGTCGAGCTTCATGCCGTAGGCGGCATAAGCCCCTTGGACAACATTGATCTTGCCGCGGCCGTTGATCGTTTCGTAGCCACGGGCGGTGACGATCACGTCGCCGCCGAGGCGGGCGTCGATCCCCCCGAAATCGACCATGACCCGGTCGCCGAGGAGGAGGCGGACTTCGAGATCGAGATCGAGCGGCCGTTCGCGTTCGTCGCTCAGCGGCGCATCGACGATCACGACGTCGGCATGCTGACCCAGCGGGGCTTTCGTTTGCCGGCCGCGCACCAGCAGTTCGGGGAGCTTGATCTCGCCGCGCACTTTGGCGGTTTGGGCGGTGCCGCTGAAGGTGAGGGCGGGGCTGGTGATAATGCGCAGCTCGGGGAGATTGAGGGTGAGAAAACGCTCCCCGCCCAGCTTGCCGCTGTATTCGGCGATCTTCCAGTTTTGCAGGCGCAGTTCGCCTTCCCCGGTCAGCTGCCCGTCCCCGGAAGCCACTTTGACAGCCGGGAAGCGCACTTTGTCATCAACAAAGTCAGCCTTGATGCTCAGATCGCGCAGGGTAATGCCGGCCTGGGGGAGATAGGCGCCGGCGCCGCTCAGTTGCAGGGTGCCGGCGAGCAGCGGTTCCTGCCAGCTGCCGGCGATGCGCAGGTCGAGATCGAGATCGCCGTGGCTTTCCCGCATCAGCCCCGGCAGCAGGGTCGTCAGTAATCCCCGCTCGCGGAAGCGCCCTTTGACCTCCCCGCGCAGCGGACCAGCGGGAATCATGGCAACCGGGAGGGTGGCGGGGAGGGGCAGGGAGAGCTTTCCGGCGATCTCGCCATGGTCAACGAGGGTCAAGGCAAGATCGAGGTCGAGACTCTTTTGCTGCCAGCGCCAGGTGACATCCGCGTTGCGCAACGCCATATTCACCTCCCCGCGTTTTTGTTTCCAGGAAAGGACGATATTATTGCCGCTGGTGGCGCCGACGACTTCGAAGCTTTGGCCGGGATAAAGCTCGGCCGTCAGTGCCCCGGAGAGACTGCCGCGCAGCGTCAGGGTCGGCGGCAGCCAGCGGGCGATGAGTTCGGGACCGAATCCGTCCCAGTCGAGTTGCAGACTCAGGCGCTGCGGCAGCGCCAGTTGCCCCGGCTCCGGAGAGGTGAGGCGGGCGGAGACGTGGCTCTGGGTTGCCAGATTGAGGTCGCACACCACCTCAAGACCTTTTTCATCCCAGGAAAAGTCGCTGGCCAGGCGCTCGACAGTCAGGTTGAGGTCGCCTTGTTTCAGTTTGCCGGCGGCAACGACCTTCCCCTGCAGAAACATGGCGCCGCTTTCCTGCCAGCGTCCGGTCACGCTGCCAGAGCTGGCGCCGGCCAGCTGCAGCTCCGCCAACCAGGGGTTGGCACGGGCCAACTGCAGGTCGTGCCATTGAGCGATAACCTCCCCCGCACCTTGATTGCGTTCGTAGGTCGCCGCGACTTCGATCCGTTCGCCGTGTTCACTGGTCAGCTCCAGCGGGGAAAAGCGCACGCTCTCCTTTGTCAGCAGCAGGGTCACCGGCGCAGCCAGGCGCCAGGCCCCTTGCTCCTGGTCCTTTCCTGCCAGTTGCAGAATCCTTCCCGACCAGCTTCCCGCTTCGTAGCCCCCGGCAGCATCGACCTGAACCTCCCCCTGCGGCCAGTTCAGGGCAGCAGCGAGTTGATGCTCCTCGGGCTGTCCGTCCGCCTGCAATTCAAGCCGGGTAAAGTGGCGGTTCTGGTAATCGATATTGTTGAATGCAGCGTGCAGGGAGATCGGATGGTTCACGGTCGGCCGCTCGACCTGCAGCGTCCCCCGGGCGATACTCACCCCGGCATAAGCCAGTGCTCTCCCCTCGCTGTTGATGGCGCCGGTGAGTTCTCCTCCCTGCCAGCGCAGCCAGCCGGAGGCCTGTCCGGCGCCGGTGGCGTCGGGGAGGAGCTCTTCGAGGTGCTGGAGCGCGACAAAGAAGTCCACCTGCTCCTGCAATCGTCCCGCTGCGGTCAGATCGATGCCGTTGCCATGGAGTTCGAGGTGGCGCAGCAGCACATCGCCAGCATCCAGCCGCGCTGAAACTGCGCCGGTCAGGGGATGGCCGTTGAGGATACTGTCGTGCAGTCGGGCGGTCAGCTCCAGTTGCAGCGGGGCATCCGTAGGGAGGAGCAGGGTGCTGTTGAGGTCAAAGTTGAGCTCTCCGGCCACCGGGGAAGAAAGGGTGCCGGGGTCGAGACCGCTCCCCTGCAGGGCTGCCGTCAGGCGAAAAGGGCCGCTCCAGTCGAGATCGAGGGCGCCGGCAATTTGACCGGCAAGGAGTTGCCCTGCAAGCTTGCTCAGCGCGAGCTGCTGACGATTTCCGGCGAGATTGCCGGCCAGGCGAAGGTTGCGCCAGTCGGCGCCGCGGTTGTTCAGATCGAATTGACCGCTGTAAGCGTCCGGACTGCCGGCAAGGTCGAGAGCACCGGAGAGGTCGGTAGGGATCGTCGTTTCCGGCGAAAGATCGACGCCCAGAAGCTGGAGTTGGAGGAGCAGCGGGGAGACCGAGTCGTCGAAGCGGTAGCGTATCCGGCCGCGCACCTCGCCGGCAGCGACGCTGCGGGACAGGAGGAGGTCGCGGAGCTCGACCCCGGCGCTGGCGAGGCCGAGGTCGGCGTTGAGGCGGACGTTCCCCTGCGGCGTGGTGTCAAGGTCGAGAACCAGAGGGCCAGTCAAAAACTCCCCGACCGTCCCGGCGGTGAGGTCCAGAGTCAGATTCGCCTGCTTCAGTCCGGTGGCGGCATCGAACCCTTCCCCGTGCAGACGGAGGGCAAGGCTGGGGGTGACCATCCCCGCCGACACTTCGCCGGAAAAGGAGCCATAGGGGGTGCGGGCCTGCAGAGCGGAGAGGCGCAGGATACCGTCACGCCAGTCGAGGCGGCTGCTCAGCGGGCCAAAGTGCTGCGCTTCGGCTTCCGGGAGGTGGATGACCACGCCAGCCACATGCAACGAGGCAATACTCGCGTGCAGGCGGCGCGGCAGACCGGTGACGCTAGGCCATTGCAGCGGTTTTTTCTCCTCTTTAACCCCCCCGTCTGATTCGGGAGTAAGATGGATCACCATCTCCCCGAGAGTGAGTTCATCGATGGTCAATTCCGTATGAAGGAGTTGCCGCGGCTGCCAGCGCAAACGCAGTACCGGGGTTGCGGCTTCACCGCCGGGCCAGCGCAGTCTGACTCCGTCGAGGCGCAGCTCGTCCATCAGCCGTCCGGAGAGGGTCTCGACTTCGATCGTCAACGGCGTCCAGCGGTTGACCCCGGCGAGCAGGGCGCGGCTGCCGGAATCGCTGCCGACCAGCCACGCCCCGGCGCCGAAAAGGAGAAGAGCCAGCAGCAGGAAGAGCAGCGCCGCATATTTGAGCACCGTCGTCACCATCCCAACCCCACACTGAGATGGAGGCGATAAGACGGGTCAGAGACCCCGACCTGACGGGCGATGTCGATTTTGATCGGTCCGATGACCGTGTAACGCCGCAGCCCGATCCCGACGCCGCCGGCCCAGTCGATATCGGTCAAAACATTAAAGGCGTTGCCGAGATCGAAGAAGGTCGCCACCCCCCAGTCTTCGCCGAAGGGGATTTCAAGTTCGACGCTGCCGACGGCGAGATGTTCGCCGCCGACCACCTGACCGGTAGCATCGCTGGGGCCGAGGCTTTGGTAGGCATAACCGCGCACGCTTTGATCGCCGCCGGCAAAAAAGCGCAGCGAGGCCGGGATTTCAGCCAAAGGTTCGTTCTTCAGGGTCGTCCCCCCCTGGGCCCGAAGCAGCAGCTTTAACTGCCAGGGCAGGGGGATCACGGTATTGCCGGAGGCGAGAAATTGCAGCATGCCGGTATCCGAACCGAGTGCTTGATGCCCGCCGCGGACTTCCAGGCTGTAGCGAAAGCCGCGTTTCGGCCGGATCGGATCGGTGTAGAGATTATGCCGGAAACGGATGCCGGGGATGATCATGCGGGAACGGTCGTCCTGTTCGCCGACGATGTAATTTTCCTGCAGCAGCCGCAGATAGACGGAGCCGGTCCGCCCGCCGCTGAAGCCGCGTTGTTCTTCGATCTCGGCAAAGAGGGAGCGGGTTTCATAACTGTCAAGATCCTCGCGCACGAAACCGCTGCGCAGGGCAGTCTGCGAGTCAATATTCTTGAATCCCGGCAGGATATAGTTGGCGGTGAGGGATTGTTTGCGTTCGGCGAGACTCAGGTCGGCAGCGAACTCGTGGCCGCGATGCAGAACGTTCAGGTCGCGATAGTTGAGGGAGGTGCGGGCGCCGGTATCGGTGCCGTAGCCGATTCCCGGCCGCAGCCGCCGCCGTGCAGCCGGGACGAGTTTGATCTCGATCGGCACCCGGAACTCCTCGGTCAGCTCCTTTTGCGGGGTGATGATCACTTCGCGGAAGCGGTCGGAGTCGAGAAGGTTGAGTTGGGTCTGACCGAGACGGGGATAGCTGAAGACCTCCCCTTCGCTAAAGGAGATATAGCGGCGAAGAAAGGGGGCCGGGTAAAGGTCGCCCCCGTGGATGGTGGCTTTGCCGAAGTGATAGCGATCGCCGGTCGCGAGTTCGAGTTCGATTTCAGCGCGGCGTTCCTGTCGGTGCAAGCGGATCTGTTGGACCTGGAAGTCGGCATCCAGATAACCGCGGTCAAGGACGCGCGCTTTGAGCGTCCCCTTGGCCTGATCATAGAGATCCTGCCGCAGTACCTCGCCCACCTGTAATGGGAAATCGGCGACCAGGCTCTGCAAACGCGACGCGCTTTCCCCCGGGCCACTCAAGCGCACCTCGACCGACTTTATCCGCACGGGTTCCCCCGGCAGGACTGCGATTTCGAGCTGGTAACGCCCCGGCGCAGTCATCTGTCGTTGCACGCTGACCTCCGCTTCATAATAGCCGAAAGGCTCAAGGGCCTTGCGGACCCGTTCCGGAAGCTGTTCCTCGAAACGCTCCAGCCACATCAGCTCGACCTGCCCGTTCTCCACCAGTCCGGGGGGGAGGACGAGGGCGGCGTGAACGTTATCCAGGGCTTCCTCTTCGCTGACGCCGCTGACGTTAATCTCCAGGGGGTCGGCGGCGCGCGCGACCGTGCTCAACAGGAAGAGCAGGAGGAGCAGGGACAGCAGCCGATAGCGCCAGTGGCGGAGTTGCGATAACGGAAGGGGGTTTGCGTCAATTCGGGATGCAAAGTTTCTGGTCAACAAGATCGACTCACTCCCTGGCCAGCTTGCGGGCTTCTGCAATCAGAACAGCGGCGAGCTCTTCCGCCGGTACCTTGGCGACGATTTCGCCTTTGCGGAAGAGGAGTCCTTCGCCCCGGCCGCCGGCGATGCCGACATCCGCTTCCCGCGCTTCGCCGGGACCGTTCACCGCGCAGCCCATCACCGCCACGGTGATCGCTGCCGGCAGATCGGCGAGGCGGCGCTCCACCTCTTCAGCAACCGGGATCAAATCGATCTGGCAGCGGCCGCAGGTCGGGCAACTGACAAAGGTTGGACCCCGCTGGCGCAGTCCGAGGCTTTTGAGGATCTCCCAGCCGACCTTGACCTCTTCGACCGGATCGCCGGTGAGGGAGACGCGCAGGGTCTCGCCGAGGCCGTCGTAAAGGAGGACGCCGAGGCCGACGCTGCTCTTGATCGTCCCCGCCCAGGTCGTGCCGGCCTCGGTGATGCCGATGTGCAGCGGATAGTCGACCTGCGACCCGAGGAGACGATAAGCTTCGACGGTGCGCTGGATGTTCGAGGCCTTGAGGCTGACCTTGATCTCCCGGTAGTTGAGCTCTTCGAGGATGTGGATATGGCGAAGAGCGCTCGCCACCATCGCTTCAGCGGTCGGGTGGCTATACTTTGCGAGGAGTTCTTTCTCCAGCGAGCCGCCATTGACGCCGATACGGATCGGAATTTGTTGGTCGCGGCAAGCAACCACGACCTCCTCGACCTTCCAGCGTTCACCGATATTGCCGGGGTTGAGGCGCAGGCCGGCAACGCCGCTGGCAAGGGAGGAAAGGGCGAGTTTGTAGTCGAAGTGGATATCGGCGATCACCGGCAGCGGTGATTCCCGGCAGATGGCTGCCAGTGTCTCAGCCGCCTGCTGGTCCGGGACAGCACAGCGGACGATCTCGCAACCGGCGGCGGCGAGGCGGCTGATCTGGGCAAGGGTGGCCACCGCATCGCGGGTATCGGTATTGGTCATCGACTGCACTGCAATCGGGGCGTTGCCGCCGATGGCGACGGAGCCGATGTGGATCTGGCGGGTGATCCGGGACATTGGGGGGAAGCCTCCTGATAAAACTCGATAAAGCAGATTCTGCCCATGGCAGTTTAACGCAGCAGACGGTGATGAGCAACGAGCAAAAGTATTTTTGTCAGCTATTCTCTTGAAATTTAGATGGAATACTGATAGAAAATGCTAATTTTACTTCACTTGTATTTTATGTTTAAAGATCATCATGTTAGCCAAGAGGAGAATCGTATGGCCAACCGCTCCCTGACATTTTTGACGGCGTTTTTGTTGATGGTATCACTGTCAGGCTGCGGCACTGATACGAAGACAACCGAGAACCTGGGTGCTTCAGCCGGACAAGCACATTATGGCGGTATCTATATTGGTGGTAACGACAACCCGGATAATCGTGCCCAGTATATGGGCTACTCCGTGAAGGGGACGGTCAACGTCGGCGGGACCGGCAATGGCAGCAGTCCTGCACCAAGCTACACCGAGGTTGACTACACGATCTCCTGTTTATCATGCCATCCGCCAACTCCCGGCCAACCCAACGGCGATACCAGTCTTAATGCCGTTATCCTCAAAGACTATGCCACGACAGGTCACGCCGATGTCACGGCCATTCCCTGGACGGTTCCGGAAATTGGTGGCAACTGTCAACGCTGTCACACGACCTTTGGCTTTCTCTACCATCTGGAAAACTATAATCCCGCCCTGCCATTTACCGGAATTACCCTTTCATCCCCCGACCTTAATCCGCAATGGACCGGGACAATTCTTTCCACCCCCCTGAACCAGCGGGAAGAATATCGCAAAGCGATGCAGGTCTTGATTTGCAGCGCCTGTCACCCGGAGAATGGACTGCTGACAGGTGCATTGCGCGCGTCGAGCATTCCCGATGGTTATGTCGCTAACTGGACTCAAAACAGCATCACCGCCCTGGTCAGCTTTCCGGATGCCGGGGCATCCAATCTCTGTATTCGCTGTCACAGCGCCCGGCGGGGCGGCGCGAACATCACCCAACTGGCGACGACGACTCCCCACTATTTGCCAGCGGCAGCAACGGTGTATTCCGGTACAGCGGATCTGATCAATATTACTGCCAACACCACCACCATAGTCGGTACCGGGACGGTAGAGGCCCCGGAATTCCCCGCCCCGGCAGTTCCTCCCTTTGTCAATGCCAAGTTTACCGGGGTTGCTTATGAATTTCCTGGTCAGAGCTATGTCACTCCTGTCCCCTCCCATAAAAACGTCGGTAGCCCGGGCGGCAAAGGCCCATGCGTTGGCTGCCACATGAGCGGTGCCGCCGGCCATACACTAAAAAGCGTTATTGAAGATTCAACCGGGGAGATTGCCGCCATCAGCAGCAATGCCTGCATCGGCTGTCATGGCCCCATCCTCCCCATCTGGTTGAATGACAAAAAAGCCGCTTTCCAGGCAGCGGCCATTGAACTTGACGGAGAACTGCAAAGCAAAGGCTTCTTTCTCAATCCTGCAGATGGCAACTTTTATCGAGATTCAGCATTCTCGCAGCTCCTTGGCCTTGGAGCGACTAACGCAGAAAGGACCGCGTCGGCAAAAAAATATTACGATGATCAAGCTGATGCTTTTGGACTCGACTACACTGATTTGCGGGGAGCAGCTTATAATCTTTGGCTCCTTCAATCCAAATCAGGCGATCCGGCCGCTTATGTTCACAACAGCAACTACACGAAGAAAGTCCTTTTCGACACACTCGATTATCTGGACAATGGTACCTTTGATGGAGTCATCACGCTTAGCGACCTCGTTGTCGCTCTCTACCTTGATGGAGACAGCAGTGCTGCAGGGGTTCAGCGCCCGTAACTACCTAAAGAAATAGCTGATTTATTTAAGCTCTCCTCCGGTTTTTCCGAAGGAGAGCTTTTTTTAGTTCGCCTTGATTACGCTAACGAATCCCCAATTCCCGCTGTACTGCCTTGCACCGAAATACCTCCTCCGCACTCCCCTGCTCCAAGAGTTCCCCTTCATGTAAAACAATGATCTCCTCCGCCCAGTAGCGGGCAAAGTCGACATCGTGGGTGGCGATGATCAGGGTGACGCCGTGGCCTCCCAGATCGTTGAGAGTGGCGATGAGGTCGTGGGTCATGATCGTATCGAGGCCGGCAAAGGGTTCATCAAGGACGATGACTTCGGGCTGCATGGCGAGGATGCCGGCTATACACGCGCGCTTCTTCTGGCCGTAGGAAAGGTCATGAACCGGGCGCTCCAGAAGCGCGGTGAGGTCAAGGAGTTCAAGCGCGCGTTCGACGCGGCTGCGGACTTCCGCTTCCGGCAGGCCGAGATTCATCGGCCCGAAGGAGACATCTTCGTAAAGACTGGCGGAAAAGAGCTGGTGCTCGGGATCCTGAAAGACCATGCCGACCGCCTGTCGCAACTGCAGCAGACTGGCGCGGTCGTAGCGCAGGCGGTTGCCGGCAAAGAAGATCGCGCCGCTTTGTGGCCGCTGCAAGCCATTGAGCAGGGCAAAGAGCGAGGTCTTTCCCGAGCCGTTGCGCCCCATGACAACGGTGCGTTGGCCGCGGGCAAAAGTGACGGAGAGATTCTTCAGGGCGGTCACGGCACCGGGATAAGTGAAGGTGACGTTCTGCAGGGCAAGGATAGGCAGGTTCATGGCTGAACCTGCCAGGCCAGGAGGAGAAAGAAACTCCCCAGAGTCCCGGCGGCGAAAAGGTGCCAGCGTGACAGATGCCGCTGCGGACTCAAAAAGCGCAGTTCGTGATCGTAGCCCCGCGCCAGTAAGGCCAGATGGTTGTGGCGGGCACGAACGACGGTCTTGATGAGAATGTTGCCGGCGAGTTCGGCGGCCGAGCGCCATGCAACCTTGAAGGAGCGATAACCGAGGCGGGCTTCCTGCGCTGTGCGGATCTGGCGGAAAGCGTCCGTGAGGATAAAGATCTGGCGATAAGCGATAACCACCAGTTCAACGAAGAGGCGGGGGACGCCGACTTGGCGCAGCAGTCCGGCGATTTCACTCAATGGCGTCGTCAATGCGAAAAAGAGGAGGGTGCAGAGGGCACCGAGAGAACGGGAAAAGACCAGTTGTGCCAGGGGGAGCTCAGAGCGGTTCAGGCTGATCGTCAGGTCAGTGGCCGGTATCTGTAGCAAGGGGAGAGCGGCCGGCGAAAAAGTGAGAAGTAAGAGCAGGCAGCTCCAGAGCAGAAAGGCGAGGGGCACGGCCAGCAAACGCAGGTAGCCGCGCCAGGGGATGCCTGCACCAAGTAGGGTCAGGCCGCTCATGCTCAGGGCGATCAGGAGCGGGATGGCGGGATGGCGGCTGAGCAGGGCGGCAATCAGGGCAAAAAGAACCAGAAATCCCTTGCTGCCGGGGTGAATCTGTCGCCAGCGGTTGCCGTGCGCGTAGGAATCAATGCGCACGGTTAACGCCGTCCGCTCCGGCTTTTTGCGCTCTTTTGCCGCGCACATATCCGACATAATAACCGATGACCCCGGCGCCGAGGGCCGCCTGCAAGGCAAAGAGGAGGCTTTCAATCTCGCCGCTGGCCGGGGTAAAGAGCGACTCGAACCACGGCTGATAGTCGGGATTAATCTGCTGGATGACATCTTGTGCCTGATTATCCGTCCCGGTGAAGATGGCCGTCTGTCCGCCGCCGGGGGCTTTGATCGTCAGCAGCGGGATGGCGGTGAGGAGGACGACCGCAGCGAGCAGTAATGAGTTCTTGAGCGTTCCGCTCATAGCCGCCCCTCACTGTGGGACAGGAACCCGAGTTGCGAGAGTTCGTTGCCGCTGTATTTCTGCATGAAGTTGAAGATGAGGACGGTGAGAAATCCTTCGCTGAGGGCCAGGGGGATCTGGGTAACGGCGAAGACGCCGAGAAATTTGAACAGAGCAGCGCTGATGCCGCCCGTGGGGTCCGGAAAGGCCAGCGCCAACTGCAGGGCGGTGGTGCCGTAAGTCGCCAGATCGGCCAGGCTGGCAGCGGCAAAGACCGTGAAGCTGAGGGGGAGTGCAGCCTTTTTGCCGAGGCGATAAATGCCGTAACCGACCAGCGGCCCGATCACGCCCATGGAGAAAATATTGGCGCCGAGGGTCGTTAATCCGCCGTGGGCGAGGAGGAGCGCCTGAAAAAGGAGGACGATCGCTGCGACCGGGGCCATCGCCAAGGGGCCAAAGAGGATGGCGCCGAGGCCGGTGCCGGTCGGGTGCGAAGAGCTGCCGGTGAGGGAAGGGAGCTTCAGGGCTGAAAGGATAAAGGTGAAAGCGGCAGCGACGCCGAGGAGCATCTTGACTTCAGGCTTCTCTTTAACGGCGTTGTTGATCGAACGCAGGCCCACGCCGACACAGACAACGGCGACCGCACTCCAGGTGACGGCGTGCGTCACCGGCAGGAACCCTTCCATGATATGCATCTTAGTCCCTCCCGGAGAAAGGTGCGAAGAGGGGGCTGGTGGCGGTCAAGGGCGATGTTCGGGGGGATGGAGCAAAGAAAAGGGGTAGCTGTGGCATGGATGGACCTCCCGCGAAGTATGCGAATGGGGCGGTATTCCGGCTCTGGGCGACCTACTTGCCCACCTTCCCAGGAGTTGTCCCAGTGGTGATTCCCGAACTTGAGCGTCCGGGCGGGCTTTCGTTCCCATTACGGCTGCGGGGCAGCGGGAGTCTTGCACTCCTCTTCCACGCGTCCATTCGTTTGATTATGTGGAGCTTTATAGCAATCGTGTGCCTTGGCTGTCAAGGATGATGACAGCTCAGCCTGCGCAGCCGCCACTGCAGCTGCACGCCAGTCCACGGGCTTTGGCAAAAGCTTCCCTCCCTTCGCGCCAGGCCAGCCAGGCGATCAGCAGTGCGCCGATAGCATCGAGACTGCCGATGCCGGTCAGTTCATAGCCCATACTGGACAGGAGGAGAACGAGGGAGAGATACAAACAGGCCTTTGAGCACGCCGCGTCCGCCAGGATCGCCGGCGAAGACAATGCCCGGCCGACCTTGATTTTCTGGGTAATCAGGTACCACATGAAGGAGATCGAGCCGAGGGAGATGACGATTCCCCAGATTGTCGTCTCCGGCTGGTGCTGCTGGTAGAGGCTGACTGCGGCTGTGGCGATCAGGCCGACGGTGAGGAGATAGAAGGCCCCGCCGGTAATGCGCAGCGCCCGTTGCTCAAAGGCATCCAGAGTCTGTCCGTCGTTGGCGCGGATGCGGCGCAGCATATGCCAGACGCCGACCGCGGAGATGACTTCGATAAAGGAGTCGACGCCGAAACCGAAGAGGGCCAGGGTTTCATCGGCAGCGCCGAGCCACATCGAAAGGAGCCCCTCGCCGAGGTTGTAAATAATCGTGAAGAGGGCGAGCCAGCTTGCGCGGGCGTACAGGGCGGCGAGTTGCCGGGTCGGCTCGATGGGCTGCTGCATCTGATTTTATCCCTTGGAGAGAGCTATTTCGTGCGCAGGTCGTGGATGATCCGGTAAGCCAGCAGCACAAAGGGCCAGGCATGCCAGAACAGATCAAAGATATCGATGGGCTTTTTGAGTGTCCCTGCCATGAGCATTTTAATCTTCTCGACGATATGCGGCTGGGGATAAAAAGGGGCAAAACCGAGGATTAAAACTAACGGAATGAGGATTTGATATTCAAGGAGACTTTTCATCGGTTCTCTTTCTGGCGGAGCTAGCTGGCGTAGCTGCGGGCGAGGGCGAGAAATTCGGTGTAGCTTTCGACGCCGGCAATCTTGTTGTGGATCTCTTTGTCGCGAAAGACTTTGGCAATATCGGCGAGGATCTCCAGCTGAATGCCGTCATCATGGGCCGGGGTGATGATGAGGAGGATGACGTGTGCCGGGCGACCATCGGAAGAGTCGAAGTCGATCCCGGCAGCAGAAAGACCGATAGCGATCACGGGCTCAGTGACGCCGCGCATCCGGGCGTGCGGAACGGCAATGCCATTACCGATGCCGGTCGGCATGAGTTGCTCGCGGAGCATGGCGCCGTCGCTGATTTCACTCGCCTCCAGACCGCACGCGCTGGCGGCGACGGCTGCGAGTTCGGCCACCGCTTCGACGCGGGAGCGGGCTTTAAGGCGATTGATAAAGGTGCGGCCGCTGGTGAACTTCGTGAAGCGATTTGTCTTCTTCAGCCGCAGCACATGTTGCAGGATCGGCCCGCTCATCAACGAAGTGACCAGGGCCATGACCACCAGGGCGACAAAGAGACGTTCATTGATCAAGCCGTATTGCAGGGCGAGGAGGCCGAGGATGATCTCCATGGCGCCGCGGGCATTCATCCCGAAACCGAGGGCCCAGGCTTCGCGCCGGGCCATGCCGCTCATCCGGCCGGCGAGACCGCAGCCGATGACTTTGCCAAGAGTGGCGATGACCAGGACGGTGATGACCAGAAGCAGGTCAAACTCCTTGACGAAGTTGACCTTGAGGCCGATGCCGGCAAAGAAGAGCGGGGCAAAGATAAAGGAGACGAACTGTTCGATGGTGGCGCGGGTCCGTTCGCGCAGATGACGGGAGTCGCCGAGAGCGATGCCGGCAATGAAAGCCCCGAAGATGGCATGAATCCCGATCCATTCGGTAAAGGCGGCGCAAAAGAGGGCGAGAGAGAGGGAGAAGCCGAGGATGCCGCCGGGCCAACTCGAATGCGCCTGGATCCACGGCAGCGAGCGGTTGATCAGCCAGCGGCCGATTGTCAGCATGCCGCCGGCAAAGGTCAGGGTCAGGAAGATGGTCATGCCGATGCTGAACTGGTTGGTATTGCCGATCATGCCGAGGATGACGGCAAAGACAATCCAGCCGACCAGATCGTTGAAGACTGCCGCCGCGACGACGAGCATGCCGAGATCACTGCGGTAAAGGTTGAGATCCATCAGCGTCTTGATGATCACCGGCAGGGCTGAAATCGACAGGGCGGTGCCGATAAAGAGAGCAAAGACCAGGGCGTTCACCCCGGCCGTCTGTCCGCCGATCAGTTGCGGAAAGAACCAGGCCGTCGCAAAGCCGACGCCGAAGGGGCCGATGATCCCGGCGAGACTGACGGTTATGGCGGTCTTCCCCTGCCGCCAGATCGTCGAAAGATCGACCTCCATGCCGGCGACGAGGAGAAAGAGGGTGATAGCGAGGGTCATCATCCCGTCGAGGACGAGGGCGCCGCCCCCCTGGGTGGGAAAGAGATAGCTGGAGAAGTGCGGGGCGAGGGTGCCGACGATCGTCGGTCCCCAAAAGACCCCGGCGAGAATCTCGCCGAGGACCATCGGTTGATTGAAGCGTTTGGCTATTTCAGCAAAGAGGCGGGCAGTGGCAAGGAGCAGTCCCAGGGCCAGGAAGAGGACCGCGACTTCATGCGAAGTAAGAGACGCCATAGCAAGAGTATCTTCCTGAGAAGGCCCATCCAGGGCTTAAGTCGATAATCAGCTCTTCGGCTTTTGCCCGCTGCGTTCTTTGACTTTCTTTGCTTCATCAGAGGCAGGATAGGTCTCGGTTAGTTTTTTCAGCAGAGCCGCTGCTTTTCTCCCTTCGCCCAGGGACTCAAAAGCGAGTCCCTGTTTGTAAAGGGCGGCGCTGGCTTTGGAGTGGTTAGGATATTTTTCGATGACATCCTGAAACTGGACGATGGCATTTTCAAAGTTCTTTTCCGAATAGTACGCCTCGCCGATCCAGTAATAGGCATTGGGGACGAGTTCGCTCTGCGGCCGGGCCTTGATGAACGCTTCGAGTGTTGTCCGCCCTTTGCTGACATCACCTTTGTTGAGGATGAGATCCCGGCCCTGTTCGTAAAGGAGTTCTGCGGCCACGGCCGGTTCCGCAGCTCTGGTCGTCTGGAGGGTGCGGAGTTCAAGAAGCTCTTTTTCCACTTTCAGCAGTCGCGTGTCAAGATTGCCGAGGCGCAGCGCGGCATCCTTTTGCGTCAGGAGCAGGTTCTCCTGCTCTTCGCGCCGCCGGCCCGTGGCATCGTCGAGGAGACCACGCACGGTTTGCAGTTCGACGCGCAGGGCATCCTGGCTGGCCTGCAGATCGGCCTGGCGCTTGGCCATGCCGTCTATCTGGCGTTCCACGGATTCGCGACTCTGACCCTGGCTGGAGATGCCCTGCTCCAGAGTGTAGATGCGCCCGCGCAGGGAGAGGATGTCCTGATCGACCCGCAGCTCACGTTCCATCGGGACACAGCCGCCCGTCAGCAGCGCCAGAGCGCCGAGAGTCGTTATGATCGTCTTCTTCTTCATGGTCATTCTGTGATCCTGCGGTTAGGGGAGGAGAACAAATTCGACGCGACGGTTCTTCATCCAGGCACTTTCACCGGTGCCGGTATCGAGGGGTCTTTCTTCGCCATAAGAGACCGTCTCCATGCGGCCGGCGGCGATGCCGAGCTGGAGGAGATAAGCCTGCACGGCTTCAGCGCGCCGTTCGCCGAGGGCGATGTTGTATTGGTCCGAACCGCGCTCGTCGCAATGGCCGGCGAGCTGAAAGCGGACATTGCCCGCCCCTTTAAGGATCGCGGCATTAGCGGCGATGATCTCTCTGGCTTCATCACTGAGCAGGTGCTGGTCATAAGAAAAGGGGACGACCCGCAAGCCGGCCAGGAAGGGTTTCTCCTGTGATGTCCACGTTTCCGACTGCACCGTTGATTGCGGCGCCGCCATGATCGTCTCTTCGCGGATCTGTCCCTGCTCGCCGCGCAGCGGATCGCTGGCCGTCGTAGTCGAGGTCTGTTGTTGCAGGGAGGGGTCGGTCGTCGGGCTGGTTGCGGCTTTCATTGCGCAGCCAAAGCTCATGGTCAGGGAAAATAATATCAAGAGGGTCAAGAGTAAACGGGACATAACGTTTTCCTTTCTTCTACTGTTGAGGGGAGGGAATTTGAGGCCGGCAAACTATAGCAAATATAACAGAAAAAAAACACCTTACCAGCGCGTGCTCCAGACAGCATGGGCGGCCTCCAGCCCCGGCGGCGAGATCCGGCGCGGGGCGCTGCCGTCGGCGCGCATCGCCCAGATGCCCTTGCCGCCGCTGTCGGAGGAATAGAGCAAAAAACGTCCGTCCGGACTCCAGCGCGGGTGTTCCTTGTTGCCGCCGGCTGCGGTCAGGCGGCGCTCGTTACTGCCGTCGGGGCGGATGGTGTAAATCTCGAAGCGCCCTTCTTCGAGACGGGCAAAGGCGATCTCGTCACCCTCCGGGCTCCAGGCTGGGGAGGTGTCGTATTTACCGTTATAAGCGAGGCGCCGCGTGGCGCCGCTGTTAATATCGAGAATAAAGAGCTGCGGCGAGCCGAGACGATCGGAGGTGAAGACGATCTGTTTGCCGTCCGGGGACCAGGAAGGATCGATATCGATCGCCCAGTTGTTGGTCAAGCGTTTGCGAATGCTGCCGTCGGTGCCGAGCAAATAAAGTTCGGAATTCCCTTCAAAGGAGAGGGAAGCGACGAGCGATTTGCCATCGGGATGGAAGCGGGCGCCGATATTGACCCCTTTACGGCTGGAGAGCTTCACCTCGCTGCCGCTGTAGATCTCCTTGCGGTAGAGTTCCGGCCGCCCGGTGCGATAAGAGGTAAAGACGACTTCGCGACTGGTGGGGGAGATATCCGGATTGAGGACCAGCGAGCGATGGGCGGTGAGGGGGAGGAGATTGCGACCGTCGGTCTCCATCATGTACAGCTCTTTTTCGCCCCCCTTCTTGCCGACAAAGAGGATGCGCCCGGCAAATGCGCCTTCGGCGCCGCCGAGAACTTTGAGAATCTGATCGGCAAAGGCGTGCGCCATCTGCCGTTCATCGCCGGGCTTTCCGCGATAGCGACGGCCTTCCAGGAGACTCCCGGAGGAAACGTCGTAAAGGCGGGCATCAAAGACCAGTTCATTGCCGCTGACGCTGTAGGAACTTTTGACCAAAGCGTCGACCGCCAGAATACGCCACTGGGCGAAATCGACATCGGCACTCGACAGCCCCGGCCTGGCCGCGTCACTGAGGAAGGAGCGCGGGTCGGCAAGGGCGAAGATGCCGCTCATCAGCAGATCGTTGTGCAGCGTTTCGCCAAAGGCGGTGCCGATGGTTGCTGCACTTGTCCCTGTTTGGGGGAGGGACGGAGCGATGGCGAGGGGGATCGTTTGCTGTCCCGGTCCGCTGATGACAATCGCCGCCGTCGCCGGGGAAAAGGGGCTGCCCAAAAAGAGGAGAGTGAAGAGGAGGAGGCTCGTGATTCGTTTCATATGGTTATTGCCCTTGCAGATCATCGAGGTTGAAGGTGATTGTCGTTTTGTATTTACGTAGTGTCTGGTGAGGTTCCAGGGAGAGAAGAGCTCTTTTCAGCGAATCGTCAAAACGTGCATCCGTTGAATGGTCGATAAATCGGTAATTACTCAGCTTACCGGTAGCATCGAATTCGACTTCGACCTTCGCGCTCAGATCTTTCTTTTTCCGGTCCGTCCATGTCCACTTTTCTTTGACGGCCTGTTGCAGCCACTCACCGACCGCGCTCCCGGCTTGGTCACCGGTTCCGCTCGCACTCCCGATAGCCGCCGCTGCTGGCGGAGTCGACGTGGTCTTTTGCTTCATGGCGGCAATGGCAGCCTGTATCTCCCGTTGTTCGTCCTGAGCCGCTTTACGTTGTTTCATTTTAGCAATGTCCGCGGCAATGTCGACATCATCCTTCACCATGGCGGGTTTTTTCGTCTCTTTTTTTTCAACGACCACGGGCGGCTTCTCCACCTTGGGCGGAGCAACGGTCGGTTGTGGAATAGTTGCCGCCGGGGCGGCGGTCTTGACGGTCGCCCCGGCGCTGCCGCGTTGCGGGTTGAGCACCGGCGGAGCCATGACCAGGTCGACGTAGAGTGTCGGCGGTCGGCGCTTGCTGGTGGTGGCGGGGGTATACAGGAAGAGGGCGGCAACGATGATGTGGCTGAGCAGAGAGAAGCCGACGATCGCGAGGAAGAAGTTGTTTTCACGATCACTCCGGCGGACGCCGGTCGGGCGGAAGGAGGCGTTGCGGCGGCTATAACGGCCGGTTGTCACTTCGCCGTCTCCTCCTGCTGTAACACCATCCCGACCTTCTCAATGCCGGCTGCGCGAATCGCCGCCATCGCTTTGGCGACCTGCTCGTAGGGGACCTTGCCGTCGGCGGCGAGAAGCACCTGCCGCTCTTTGTTCCCCGACGTCGCCTGGAGCAGGACCGCGCCGAGTTTGTCGACCGAGGCGACCCGGGTCTTGCCGATGCTGATCTCACCGGCCGCACCGATCGTCACGGTCAGGGGCTCATCCTTGACGCTCATGGCCGGCGCATCCTTAACCTGCGGCAGATTGACATCGAGCCCTTTATCCATCATCGGCGCGGTCACCATAAAGATGACCAGCAGCACGAGCATGACGTCAACAAAGGGGGTGACGTTGATCTGCGAAAGGGCAGTGCGCCGTTGACGCCCTCCCGATTGCGAACTCTCCATTATTCATCTCCGCGCTTGGCGCGCTGTACGATATTGAGGAATTCCTGGCTGAAATTATCCATCTCGCCGCAAAGGAGGTTGACCTTGTTGATAAAATGGTTGTAGCCGATGACCGCCGGGATGGCCGCGACCAGGCCGATGGCGGTCGCAACCAGCGCTTCCGATATCCCCGGTGCCACACTCGCCAGCGAGGCATTGCCGGTGAGTCCGATCACGTGGAAGGCCCCCATAATTCCCCAGACGGTGCCGAAGAGACCGATAAAGGGGGCAGAGGAGCCGGTGGTGGCCAGGAAGTTCAGGTATTTTTCGAGACGATGCGTCTCCTGGGTGGTGGCCCGACGCAGGGCGCGCTCGACATTGTCACCGAGCCAGGCGGCCGCTTCCGCCCCTTCGTTCTGATGCTTGCGCACCTTGAGCATCTCCTGATAGCCCTCGCGATACAGGGTAGCCAAGGGGGAGCGGGGAAAAGCATCGAGATTTTTGGCGATGGCGTCGAAGCTCTTGAGCTTCCAGAAATCATCAAGAAAAGCGGCTGACTGCTTCATCGCCTGACGAATCATCACCCCTTTGTAAAAGATGATCGCCCACGACACCACCGAAAAATAGAGCAAAACCAGCAGGACCAGTTTAACGACCATGTCGGCATCTTTAATTAATCCGAATTCCACGCTTGTCACCTCCGAAGATTTGAATGTGCGGATTATCCCTAGAAAGGAGCTGCAAGTCAACGTCACTTCGCGTAATTCGTTGCTGTGGCTTGTCGCAAAATGCCTTCCTGTGTTAGCTTCCTGGAAAATTAATCACGATCGGAAGATGACCATGAGTAAAGGATTAGGCCTCCTTTCCGGAGGGTTGGATAGTAGTCTCGCTGCCGCATTGCTCCTGCGTCAGGGCGTGGAAGTGACCTGTATTTCTTTTGTCACCCCTTTTTTCGGCGCCGCTAAAGCGCAAAAAGCCGCCGCTGCCCTCGGGATCCCGCTGATTATCAAGGAGATCAGTGCAGAACACCTGGAGATGGTCAAGAATCCCCGTTACGGCTACGGCAGTAACATGAACCCCTGTATCGATTGCCACGCGATGATGTTCCGATTGGCCGGCGAGATCATGGAGGAGCAAGGCTTTGATTTCATCTTCTCCGGCGAAGTCATGGGGCAGCGGCCGATGAGCCAGAACCGCAGCGCCCTGCAAGCGGTATCCAAACATTCCGGCTATGCGCAGAAAATTCTTCGGCCCCTCTCGGCCCAGGTTATGCCGATTACCGCTATGGAAGAATCCGGACTGGTCGATCGCGCCCGCCTCCTTGATATTCAGGGGCGCACCCGTCGCCGCCAGAAGGAGTACGCGGCCGCCTGGGGGCTCAAGGATTATCCGGCGTCCGGTGGCGGCTGTCTGCTCACCGAGGAGCGCTTCAGCGACAAGCTCCGTGACCTCTTTGCCCACCATCCCGATGCTGATGTCCGCAGCGTCGAGCTACTGAAGATCGGCCGGCAATTTCGCCTATCCCCGCGCGCCAAGCTCCTGGTCGGGCGCAATGAGGCGGATAACGAGCAGCTCTTTGCTCTGGCCGGCGCGGACGATTATTTGCTGAAAGTGCCGGATGTTGCCGGGCCCTGCGGGTTATTGGTTGGCAGCCCCGAGACCGCAGAGCTCGATTTTGCCTGCGGGATTGTCGCTTCTTATGGAAAGTTGCAGGATGAGGCGTCCGTCGAAGTTCGGGTAAAGCGCGGCGCCGAGGAGCAACTTCGTGCCGTGCTGCCAGCGCCGCGGAGTGAGAGTGCGGCGCTGATTATTTAAAGTCGTGTTTTTACAGACGTGACAAAAATTATTTTTCGTGCATAATCGCCGGGTGTCGGGAGATTTCCTCCCGACCCTTTAACGCAGGGAAGCTAGGAGGGGGAATGTTATCACGACTATTCATCGGTTTGATTCTACTGGTCATCACCACCACACCCGCCAAAAGTTTTGCGGCGTCCGATTGTCCCCTTCTCGATAGCGCCGCAGCCACGGCCCAGCTCGAAATCCTCAGCGCCGAAGTCCTTTATCACAATCGTCTTTATTATCAGGAACTCCGTCCCGTCCTCAGTGACGCCGAGTATGACCGCCTTTATGCCCGGTTGGTACGGCTGGAGGCCTGCTTTCCTTTGCTGGTCGCTGCCAATTCCCCGACGCGACGGGTGGGGGCGGAGGGGGTCGATCCGAAGTTGACGATCGCGCATGCGCAGCCGATGCTCAGTCTGACTTCCAGCGCCGATGACACGGCGGTGGCGGCGCTGTTGCAGCGGGTGGAGAAGGTCAAGGAGGGGAAGGTTCTTTACCTGGTTCAGCCGAAGTTTGACGGCCTGCCGGTGGAGCTCCTTTATCGGCAGGGGAAGCTGGTGGCGGCGGCAACGCGCGGCGATGGCCTGCGCGGCGAAGATGTCACCGCCCAGGCGCGGAAGCTCGGCGCGCTTCCGCAAAAGCTGCGCGGCAACTACCCGCCCCGATTGCTGCTGCGCGGCGAAATTTACGCCCGCAAACAACGGCAAGAGAGCGCGCCGCAGACGGCGACGCTGACAGCGTATGCGACGTTGCGCCACCAGGCGGTCGCCACTTTACGGAGTCAGGACGCCACCCCGGAAGCTTTGGCCGCACTCGCTTTCTTCCCCTTTATGCAGCTCAGCGTCGCCGATTCCGTCCTCTCCGATCACGACAGTCTCCGCGCGCTAAAGGAGTGGGGCTTCGCCGATCCCCTGCCACAGAGTTGGAGCGCGACCTCCCTTGCGGAGATCCGCGAACTCTTTGCCACCGCTCTGGCGCAGCGGAGTCAGTGGCCCTTTGCCGCCGACGGGATCGTCGTCAAGGTCGATGATTTGGCCCTGCGCCGCACCCTCGGTGACAACAGCCGGGCGCCGAACTGGGCGGCAGCCTGGAAGTTTCCGTCCGCCACCGTCCAGACGACTGTCACCGAAATCGTTTGGCAGACCGGTCGCACCGGGCGCCGCACGCCGGTGGCGACTCTGGCGCCGCGCGAGCTTGCGGGCATTCAGATCGAGCACGTCACCCTCCATAATGCCGATGAACTGGAGCGGCTTGATCTCATCGCCGGCGATGAAGTTCTCGTCGCCCTCAGTGGAGATGTTATCCCGCAGATTGTCGCCGTGACCAAACGGATTCCCCGGCGGGCTGTCCTTGCGCCGGCGTCGACGGTTGTCGCTCTTCCGCATGCCTGCTATCACGCCAGCGCCGACTGTTCCGCGCAATTTCTCAGTCGGGCGCTCCATTTCACCTCTCCCGCCGGGCTGAATATCGCCGGACTCGGGCGCGGTCGTCTGCAAGCGCTGATTGCGGCCGGGTTGGTACCGGATCTTCCCACCCTCCTCACCCTCAAGGAGGAGGAGATCGCTGCCGTCGATGGCCTCGGTGCCAAATCGGCGGCCAAGATCGCCACGGTGTTGCAAAACGCCCAACATCCGCAACCGTGGCGACTCCTGGCGGCGCTCGGGGTAGAGAGTGTCGGGCCGAAAACGGTGGCGCGGCTGCAAAAACATTATGCCACCCTCGGCGCGCTGACGACCGCCACTCCCCCGGAGCTCGCCAGCGTCATCGGCGACCGCTCCGGCGCCGCCCTTTCCAGCTTTCTTGCCAGCCCGGCGGCGAGGCCGCAGCTGGCTGCTTTTTATCGACTCGGGCTGCTTGGGGAGGATGCGGTGTTCAAGGATTGGGTAGAGCAACCAGCAGATGCGGATTGAGTCGGGGGGGTGGAGGTTTTCTTAGTAGTTGTGTTCAACACAACTTTAGCGTTGAACTTTACTCCCGCAGGGGTATATTATGGTTGAGCCGTTGAAACCGGGCGAAGCTAGAAAGCTGATCCACCATATCCTGAACGATGGATATGTGACCTATTCCCGACCACATGCCATCGAGCGCATGGAAGAACGGCAAATGGACACCAGCGATTTTGCATCAATATTCTTCGCGGTGGGAAAGTCAGGGAAGGCGAGTACGAGAACGGAAGTTGGCGGTACAGAGTTGAGACACCAAAGATGGCGGTTGTCGTCACTTTCATTGGCGAAGATGAACTCATGATTGTGACAGCGTGGAGAGAAAAGAGATGAAATGCCCTGTGTGTGAGCGAAGCGAACTCATTGAGTTTATTGAAAACTACCATTACCGCGAATGTGGTCTTGAAAACATCACACTGAACGGGATTTCTGTAAAAAAATGCCCCGAGTGTGGCGCTGTCATGCCCAGGATTCGCAACATTGACGGTCTGCACGACTGTATAGCCAGGCTCCTTGTGAAGAAGGAAGAGCGGCTTTTGCCGGTGGAGATTGTCTTTCTGCGCAAGTCTCTCGGCTGGTCTGGCTCCGATCTCGCCAGGAACCTGCAAATTGACAAGACGCAGGTGAGCAAGTGGGAACATGGGCGGGTTGAGATGAGTAAATCGAATGAGCTGCTTTTTCGTGAAATTATCGCGCGGGGGAAAAAGATCGTGGATTACCATCGAGAAGATGCTGCCAGAAAAGCTGCCACTGGTCTGCGTCTGTTTGTGGAAATGGATCAAGACAGCGAGTGGAAACTGGCGGCGTGAGGTCGGGACCAAGCAAGTTCCGGGGTTGCGCCCCCGACGTCGTCCCTACTTCTTTTCCTTGCGGGATTTCGCCGTCATTGTCTTGACTTTGTTTTACAAGTTCGCTCTAATGTCGAACGTTGTCGGGGACGCCCGTTGGGGGCCGGCGTTCTTTGCGTTCATCTTCACCGCCGCCCTGGTTTTGACCGAGGTGGCGGTTTTTTATTTTAAGCGTTGAAATGACACAAATCTATCGTTGAATGGAGGAGACACATGAATTTTCCAAAAGCATCATTGTTGATTTTGGCAATAATATTAACTATCACACTGGCAGGTTGCGGCAGCGATGATTCCGTACAATCAGTACCAAATTTCGTCAACCTGCAAAGCGATTCTGGAGACTATATTGGTGGTGGTCAGACCTACACCTACAACCAAGCCAATGCCAAATTGGTTGTAAGTGCAACAGGTGGACACCTCTCCATA
>JAXMLA010000019.1:0-17699 GCA_034370465.1 Desulfuromonadales bacterium | reverse complement strand
CAACAGCGCGTTGCCATTGCCCGCGCCCTCGTTGCCGACCCGAGTATTATCGTCGCCGACGAGCCGACCGGCGATCTCGACCGCCGCTCCGCCGAAGAGGTGCTGGAGCTGCTGGAGCGCCTGGTGCACGACTTCGGCAAGACGGTGATCATGGTCACCCACGATCCCCGTGCCGCCGAGAAGGCGCATGTCGTGCGGCAGCTGGAGAAGGGGGTGCTGATGTGAGCCGGGCCCATGTTCATCCTTAAGCTGATCCTGCGTAACGTCTTTCGCCACCGGCTGCGCTCCATTCTCACCGTCGCCGGGGTCGCGATCGCCATCCTTGCTTTCGGCATGTTGCGGACCCTCACCGGACTTTGGGAAGAGGGGATGAAGCATGCTTCGCCGACCCGGCTGGTGACGCGCAACGCCACCTCGCTGATCTTCCCCCTGCCGATCTCCTACCTCGAACGGATCCGCCAGCTCCCCGGGGTCAGCCGCGTCGCCCACGGCGTCTGGTTCGGCGGTATCTACATCGATGAAAAGAACTTCTTTGCCAGCTATGCGGTGGAGCCGCGCAACTACCTTGCTCTTTATCCTGAACTCCTGGTTGAGCCGGCGCAGCGCGACGCCTTTTTTCGCGACCGCAAGGGGTGTATGGTCGGCGCCAGTCTCGCGCAGCGCTTCGGCTGGAAGCTCGGCGATCCCATTGTCCTGCGCGGCACCATCTACCCCGGCGACTGGGAATTTATCCTCCAAGCGATCTACCGCGGCAAGGACAAGACCGTTGACGAGCGCGGTTTCATCTTTCACTGGGATTATTTCAACGAAAAGTTGCGGATGACTGCCCCGGAACAGGCGGATCAGACCGGCTTTTTCATGGTCGGGGTGAGCCGTCCCGAGGTGGCGGCGACCGTCTCCGAGACCATTGACCGCGGCTTTAAAAACTCTCTGGCCGAGACGATTACCGAGACCGAAGAAGCTTTTCACCTCAACTTCCTCGCCATGACCGAAGCGATCCTCATCGTCATCGAGATCGTCTCTTATGTGGTCATCGCCATTATCATGGTCGTCGCCGCCAACACCATGGCGATGACCGCCCGCGAACGGACCGCTGAATATGCCACCCTCAAGACCATCGGTTTTGGTCCCGGTCATATTGCCGGGATCATCTGCGGCGAATCGATCGCCATCGCCCTGCTGGGCGGCGCTATCGGCATCGCCCTGACCTTTCCGGCGGCGCAGATGATCGAGACCGCGCTCAGTGATTACTTCCCCTTCTTTTCGGTGACGACCAAGACCCTGGTCTACGAAGTCCTCGCCAGCCTTGGCATCGGCGTGGCGGCGGCAATCCTCCCGACCTGGCGCGGGGCAACGGTCCGGATTGCCGAGGGATTGCGGAGGGTCGGCTGATGCCGGTCCCCTTTGCTTATTCGCTGCGCAATCTCTGGACGCGGCGGCTGACCACGCTCCTCACCGCCGCCGGGATGGCGCTGGTTGTCTTTGTCTTTAGCGCCACCTTGATGCTCGGTGAAGGACTGAACCGCACCCTGGTCGCAACCGGATCCTACGACAATGTCATCATCACCCGCACCAGCGCCAATTCCGAGGTGCAGAGCGCAGTGGAGCGGGGGCAGGCGGCGATTGTCGAAAGCCGGCCCGAGGTGGCGATCGGCGCCAACGGCGCGCCCCTGCTGGTCAAGGAGCTGGTGGTGATCATCAACCTGCTGCGCCGCGACAGCGGCCAACCGGCCAACATTCTGGTGCGCGGCACCAGCGAGGTTGCTCTCCAGTTGCGGCCGCAGGTTCGGTTGATCGCCGGTCGCCTGCCGCAGCCCGGATCGACCGAGGTTATGGCCGGGGCGAGTATCGCCCGGCGTTTTCAGGGCGCCGGCCTTGGCGAGACGGTGCGCTTCGGGCTGCGTGATTGGCAGGTGGTGGGGATCTTCGATGCTGGCGCCACCGCCTTTAATTCCGAGCTCTGGGGTGATGCCGATCAGTTGATGGCCGCTTTCCGCCGGCCGGTCTATTCGTCGCTGACCTTCCGCCTGCGCGAAGCCGGCCTCTTTGCCAACTTGAAGACGGAACTGGAAAGTGATCCCCGTTTGACCCTGGAAGCGCGGCGCGAGACCCGCTACTACGCCGATCAATCCGAGGCGATGGCCAAGTTTCTCCGCATCCTCGGCCTGACGCTGACCGTGGTCTTCTCCCTCGGAGCGATTATCGGCGCAATGATCACCATGTATGCGGCGGTGGCGGGTCGCACCCGCGAGATCGGTACCCTGCGCGCCCTCGGTTTCACCCGTCCGGAGATCCTCATCGCCTTTATTGCCGAAGCCCTCCTCCTCGGCGGCGTCGGCGGCCTCGGCGGGGTCGGAGGCGCCAGCCTGCTGCAGTTCCTCACCATCAACACCCTCAACTGGCAGACCTTCTCCGAATTCTCCTTCGGCTTTATTCTCACACCGGCCATTACGGTGCAGTCTTTGCTCTTTGCTTTGATCATGGGGCTGCTCGGCGGCATCCTCCCGGCGCTGCGCGCGGCGCGGATGACGATCGTTGAGGCGTTGCGACAGGAGTGAGTTTGGAAAATCCCCCACACCCGGCCTGCGGCCACCCTCTCCCTCAGGGAGAGGGGCTGCTTTTAAGCTAAAGGATTCCCTTCTCCCCAAGGGAGAAGGTGCCCCGAAGGGGCGGATGAGGGGGGGGTGCTTGAAAAAAATCTGGACATAATTACCCCGGATGTATATAAGAATGAACGTTCATTCCTCTAAGGTTGAAAAGGAAAATATGTCAAAACCGGATAAGCGTGACGAGATCGTACGCGCCGCCCTGGAGATTATCGCCGAGCACGGTTTTCACGGTGCGCCGATGGCGATGATCGCCGATAAGGCCGGGGTGGGGGCGGGGACGATCTACCGTTACTTCGCCAACAAGGATCTGCTCATTACCGAGCTCTACCGGGAAATGGAAGAGCGCATCTATGCGGCGGTGCTGGCGGGGTATTCGTCGGATAAACCGGTGCGGGAGCGTTTTCTTTATCTCGGGAGCGCCGTGCTCGGCTACTTCATCGCCAATCCCCTCGATTTCCGCTATCTTGAACAGTTTCATAACTCTCCCTACGGCATGGCTTACCGCCGGGACCGGATTTCCGGCAAGAAAGAGGACCGGGATATGTACCGCGAACTTTTCGAAGAAGGAGTGGCGCAGCAGGTGATCAAGGATTTCCCTCTGATCGTCCTCTTTGCTTTGACCTTCGGTCCGATCCTCGCCGTCGCCCGTGATCACATCCTTAATTTTATCGTCCTCGACGATGATCTCATCCTGCGCACCATTGAGGCTTGCTGGGATGGAGTGAAGCGTTAAAAGATCTCCTGCAAATCCATTTACTCAAGAATGAACATTCATTCTACTCAAAAGATAGAGGTGACTATGCAAAGCATGTCCAGAACTACGGTCTTTGTTGCTGTCGGGATGCTCGCCCTCAGCTTGCTGCTCGCTGGTTGTGACAAGAAAAAAGGAGCGACGCCGCCGCCGGCCGGGCCGCCGGAAGTGGCGGTATTGACCGTGCAACCTCAGTCAGTGACCTTGACAACCGAACTCTCCGGTCGAACTTCTCCTTGGCAGGTGGCCGAGGTTCGGCCGCAGGTGGCCGGAATTATTCAGAAACGACTCTTTACCGAAGGCGCCGAGGTCAAGACCGGTCAGGTTCTTTTCCAGATCGATCCGGCGAGTTATCAGGCAACTCTCGCCAGCGCCAAGGCGATGTTGGCGCGGGCTGAAGCCAATCTGCTGCCGGCGCAACTTCGGGCCGGGCGCTATCAAGAACTGCTGGAAAGCAAAGCGATCAGTCAGCAGGATCATGACGATGCCCAGGCTGCGGTCAAGCAGGCCGAAGCTGACGTCGCCGCGGCCCGGGCGGCGGTGGAGAATGCCCGGATCAATGTGCAATACACCAGCATTGCCGCCCCGATTTCCGGCCGCATCGGTCGCTCGACCGTGACCGCCGGCGCCCTGGTCACCGCCAATCAGGCTGCGGCGCTGGCGACGATTCAGCAACTCGACCCGATCTTTGTCGATGTCACCCGCTCCAGCAGCGAGATTCTGCAACTCAAGCGGCAACTTGCCGCCAAAACCTTGCAGACCGATGCGGCCGGCGCCGCCCGGGTCAAGCTGGTTCTCGAAGACGGCACGCCTTATTCTTTGGCGGGGACATTGAAATTCTCCGAGGTCAGCGTCGATCCGGGGACCGGTTCCGTGACCCTGCGCACCCTCTTCCCGAATCCCGAGCAGCTCCTGCTGCCGGGGATGTTCGTGCGCGCGGTGCTCGAAGAAGGGAACAACGCCTCGGCACTGTTGGTGCCGCAACGTGCGGTCACCCGCAACCCGGTTGGCAAGCCGATGGTCTTTGTCGTCGGTGCGGAGGAGAAGGTCGAGGCGCGCACCATCAAGGTCCTGCGCACGGTCGGTGATGACTGGCTGGTCGAAGAGGGACTCAATCCCGGTGACCGGGTGATCCTTGAAGGGATCCAGCGGGCGCGCCCCGGCATGGTGGTCAAGGCGGTCCCTTTTGGCGCGACGGCGGCAGCGCCGAATTAAAGAAGCCCTTCTCCCCATGGGAGAAGGTGGCCGCAGGCCGGATGAGGGGAAGGTTGTGTTTCTTTCAGCCTTTCCCCCTCACCCTAGCCCTCTCCCTCAGGGAGAGGGGACTTGTAAAATGACTTTAAGGAGTTCACTCCATGCCCCGTTTTTTTATCAACCGCCCGATCTTTGCCTGGGTCATCGCCATTCTGGTGATGCTCGCCGGTCTTTTGGCGATCAAGAACCTGCCGGTCTCCCAGTATCCGCCGATTGCACCGCCGCAGATCACCATCAACGCTGTCTATCCCGGGGCCTCGGCCCAGACCGTGCAGGATACCGTCACCCAGGTCATTGAGCAGAAGCTCAACGGCATCGACAACCTGATCTACATGTCCTCGGCCAGCGACTCGGCCGGAGCGGTGGCGATCAATCTGACCTTCAAGGCCGGGACCGACCCGAATATCGCCCAAGTGCAGGTCCAGAACAAATTGCAGCTGGCAACGCCGCTCTTGCCGCAGGTCGTGCAGCGCCAGGGGATTTCGGTGGTCAAATCGACCCGGAACTTCCTGATGATCGTCGGCCTGGTGTCGGAAGACGGCAGCATCGACCGTTTCAGCCTCACCGACTATCTGGTTGGTAATATCCAGGATATCGTCAGTCGGATCGAAGGGGTTGGCGAGGTGACGATCTTCGGCTCGCAGAACGCCATGCGCATCTGGCTGGATCCGGCCAAGCTGCGCGACTACCGCCTGACCAGTAATGATGTCATTGCCGCGCTGCAAGCTCAGAACGCCCAGGTCTCGGCCGGACAGTTCGGCGGTACCCCGGCCGTTCCGGGGCAGCAACTCAACGCCACCATCAACGCCCGTACCCTGCTGGAAACTCCCGAGCAGTTCGGTGCTGTCCTGTTGCGGACCAATAGCGACGGTTCGACCATCCGCTTGCGGGATGTGGCCGAGTGCAAGATCGGCACGGAGAACTATGATGTCATCGCCCGGTACAAAGGGAAGCCGGTCGCCGGTATGGCGATTCGACTCGCTGCCGGGGCCAATGCCCTCGACACCGGCAACCGCATCAAAGCGAAGATGGAGGAGTTGTCGACCTATCTCCCCGCCGGCGTAAAACCGGTCTATCCTTACGACAGCACCCCCTTCGTCAAGATCTCCATTGAAGAAGTCGTGTGGACCCTCTTCGAGGCGGTTCTCCTCGTCTTTATCGTCATGTTCCTCTTCTTGCAGAATATCCGCGCCACCCTGATTCCGACCATCGCCGTGCCGGTCGTCCTCCTCGGCACCCTCGGCGTCCTCTCGATCAGCGGCTTTTCAATCAACACCCTGACCATGTTCGCCCTGGTCATCGTCATCGGTCTCCTCGTCGACGACGCCATTGTCGTCGTCGAGAACGTCGAACGGATCATGACCGAGGAGGGATTACCTCCCAAAGAGGCGACGATCAAGTCGATGGGGCAGATCACCAGCGCCCTCTGGGGGATTGCCACGGTCCTGGTCGCGGTCTTTTTGCCGATGGCCTTCTTCGGCGGCTCGACCGGCGTCATCTACCGCCAGTTCTCTATTACCATTATCGCCGCGATGATCCTCTCGGTGCTGGTGGCGATGATCCTCACCCCGGCCCTCTGCGCCACCCTGCTCAAACCGGTGCCCAAGGGGCATCTCCCCGGCGAATCGGGCTGGTTCAAAGGTTTCTTTCGCCACTTCAACCGGCTCTTTGAGCGCAGCCGCGGCCTGTATGAAAGGATCGTCGGCCGCTCCTTCAGCCAACCGGTCCGCTACCTGGTGATCTACGGCGTCATTGTCGCAGGCATGGTCTTCTTCTTCCTGCGTCTCCCCACCGCTTTTTTGCCGGATGAGGATCAGGGCTTCATTATTTGCCAGGAGCAGTTACCGGCGGGCGCCAGTCAGGAACGGACCCTCAAGGTTATCGAGCAGATGGAGAAGCACTTCCTCGAGACCGAGAGCAAGACCGTCGATTCCCTGATCACCGTCGCCGGCTTCAGTTTTGCCGGCCGCGGCCAGAATATGGGTCTGGCCTTTGTCCGGCTGAAGGACTGGAAAGAGCGTCCGACCCCGGATTTGAAGGCTTCGGCCGTCGCCGGCCGCGCCATGGGCGCCTTCTCCCAGCTTCGCGACGGGATGGCCTTTGCCTTCTCACCCCCGGCGGTGCTGGAGCTCGGGCAGGCGAACGGTTTCGACCTGCAGCTCCAGGATCGAGGCGGACTCGGGCACACCAAACTCATGGAAGCCCGCAATCAGCTCCTCGGCATGGCAATGCAAAACCCGAAACTGGTGGCGGTGCGCCCCAACGGCCAGGAAGATTCTCCCCAATTCAAGCTCGATATCGACGATGTCCGTGCCGGTGCTCTCGGTGTGCCGCTCGCCGATATCAACAGCGTCCTCGCCACCGCCTGGGGCGGTTCATACGTCAACGACTTCATTGAGAATGGTCGGGTGAAGCGGGTCTATCTCCAGTCCGCGGCCGAGTTCCGAATGCTGCCGGAAGATATCGACAAATGGCATGTCCGTAACAAGGACGGCGAGATGGTCCCCTTCTCGGCCTTTTCGACGGCCCGCTGGCAGTATGGCTCCCCTCGTCTGGAGCGCTATAACGGCATTCCTTCCGTCGAGATCATGGGCCAGGCGGCGCCGGGGATCAGCACCGGTGAGGCGATGGATGAGATGGAGAAGATGGTTTCGCAATTGCCGCCGGGTATCGGTTACGAATGGACCGGCCTGTCCTACGAAGAGAAGAGAGCGGGCGCCCAGGCCCCGGCCCTGTATGCCATCTCGCTGCTGGTCGTCTTTCTCGCCGTGGCCGCCCTGTATGAAAGCTGGACCATCCCCTTCGTCAATCTCCTGATGATCCCCCTCGGTTTGGTCGGGGCGGTTGCCGCAGTGACGCTCCGCGTCCTGCCCAATGATATCTATTTGCAGATCGGGCTCCTCACGATCGTGGGCCTGTCGACCAAGAATGCCATCCTCATCATCCAGTTCATCAAGGAACAGATGCACCAGGGGCACGAACTCGTCGATGCGACCCTGGCGGCGATCAAGATCCGGCTGCGACCGGTGATCATGACCTCCCTCGCCTTCTTTTTCGGGACTCTGCCCCTGGCTTTGACCACCGGTGCCGGCGCCGCGGCCCAGAATGCCATCGGTACCGCCGTGACTGGAGGTCTGCTCACCGCCACCTTTATCGACCTGATCTTTATTCCTTTCTTCTTTGTCATGGTGTCGCGAACCTTTGGCCGAAAAAAGTATAAACTGGAAGAAGAGCCTGCGGTTGGTAAGATCGGGGAGGGAATTTGACATGAAAAGAGTAAAATTTGACGCAAAGGCGCAAAGGCGCAAAGTAAAAAAACTTTATGGCACAGCCGTAGGTATAGCTGTACTGCTCCTCTCTGCCTGTAGCATGGCGCCGGATTACACCCGACCGGAGGCACCAGTCCCAGGCGATTGGCCGAGCGGAGCGGCCTACCAGTCTGAGACCGGCACGCCTGGAGCTAAAATGGTGGCCGAGATCCCCTGGCGGGAATTTATTCTTGATCCCCGCCTGCAGCGGACGATCGAACTCGCCCTCGCCAATAATCGCGATCTCAGGATCGCCACCTTGAATGTCGATAAATACCGCGCCTTTTACCAGATCGAGCGCGCCGCCCTCCTGCCGCAGCTTAATGCCAGCGGTAGCGGCAGCGTGCAGCGACTGCCGGCCGATCTTTCCGGGACAAGTTCGTCGGAAATCTACCGGCAGTACAGCGCCGGGGTCGGCGTCAGTGCGTACGAACTTGACCTCTTCGGCCGGGTAAGAAACCTCAAGGATCAGGCGCTGCAAGAGTATTTTGCCACCGAAGAAGCACAGCGCGCCGCGCAGATCACCCTGATTGCCGCCGTCGCCCAGAGTTACCTGACCCTGGCGGCGGACCAGGAAGTGTTGGCCCTTTCCCGGCAAACCCTGGAAAGTCGGCAAACCTCCTTTGGGTTGATCCAGAAGCGCTTCAACGCCGGCGTGATCTCGGCCCTTGATCTCCATCAGGCCCAGACCCTGATCGACGGCGCGCGGGTCCAGAATATTCAGGCGACCCGGCTGGTTGCTCAGGATGAAAATTTGCTGAGGATGCTGGTCGGCGCCGCGCTGCCGGCGGAACTTCTCCCGGCGGAGTTGGGCGAAGGGGTCCTGTTGCAGGATCTCTCCCCCGGCGTCCCCTCGGAAAGTCTGCTGCTGCGGCCTGATATCATCCAGGCGGAGCATAAGCTCAAAGGGGCCAACGCCAACATCGGTGCGGCGCGGGCGGCGTTCTTTCCGCGCATCACTCTGACCGGTGCGGCCGGCTTCAGCAGCGCTGAACTCTCCGGACTCTTTAAATCCGGTTCCGAAACCTGGAGTTTCGCTCCGCAGATTATCCTGCCGATCTTCGATGCCGGCCGTAATCGCGCCAATCTCAAGGTGAGCAAGGTGGAGGAGGAGATTGCGGTTGCGCAATATGAAAAAGCGATCCTCACCGCCTTCCGCGAGGTGGCCGATGCCCTGGCCGAACGCGGCACCATCGACGAGCAGTTGGCGGCGCTCCAGTCGCTGACCGCGGCGACGGCCGAGAGTGCCCGCCTGTCGACGGTGCGCTATGAGAAAGGGGCGGACAGCTTTCTCAGCGTGCAGGATGCGCAGCGTGCCCTCTTTGTCGCGCAGCAGAATCTCATCACTGCCCGCCTGGCCCGTCTATCCAATCTTGTCACCCTTTACAAAGTTCTCGGGGGCGGCGCCAGCAAGTAAGGTGTTTCAATTCCCTTCGTTTACAGGCAAAGATGACTGTGCTAGGGTGTCGCGATTTTTATTGCAAAGGAGATAACGAAATGCTCAAACATGTCATTTTCTTTAAGTTCAAACCCGAAACGAGCGAAGCTGATATCGACAAGCTCGCTACCGGCCTCGGCGGCCTCCCCGAGAGTATCAGCGAGATCCGCGAATTTGTCTTCGGCCGGGACGTGGTCCGCTCGGAGCGTTCTTACGACTTCGGACTGGTCTCATCCTTCGATGACCGCGCCGGCCTTGATGCCTATGCCGTCCACCCCGATCATCAACTGGTGGTGGCGCACGTCAAGCAGATCTGCAGCAGTGTTGTTGCGGTCGATTTTGAGTATTGAACGCAGAAAGAGAAGCTGAGAAGGTTTTGAAAAAACAGGGACAGGCAACCACGCGGTTGGCCTGCCCCTGTTTTTTTTGGGGAGGGAAGGTGGACTTTCTCCCCTTGCGTCATCTTCCCTCTTTACCTTCCTCCGCTAATCCTCTATTCTAACGGCCATTTTAGCAGCGAAACGATCGTCCCCATCCGCAGAACAGAAAGGCCAACCCATCCATGACCGCTATCGACAAAGCCCTGGAAATTTTCCGTCAGGACACCAATAATCAGGAGAATCAGTCGCAATTCTTCGATCTCTTTTTGAATACCACCTTCTTTGTGCCGATTGTCCCGGAAGAGGAGAAGGAAAAGGCCGGGATTGCCGCCGGACAAGGGGTGCTGCCCCTGGTGATTGAGGCGGAAGGGAGCGACTATCTGATGCTCTTTGACAGTCGCGAACGGATGAATGCCTGGGCTGACGCCGAGATCGAATGTGTCGAAGTGCCGGGTTTTCTCCTTGCCGCCACTTCGGAGCCGCCGCTCTGCTGGGCACTGAATGTCGGGACCGAGCATTCAAAACAGTTTGTCCCGGAAGAGATTGTCTGGCTGAAAGAGGCGGTAGAGCGCTGCCAGGCGGAAGCCGAAGCGGCGGAAAAGGCCGAAGCCGGCGCCGACGAAAATTAATCCCCCCAACCCTACAGGAGTTCATCATGGCCACTGCCACCGCCCGTCATATCCTTGTCTCCACCGAAGCTGAATGCCTGAAACTGAAGAGCGACATCGAGGCCGGCGCCGATTTCGGCGCAGTCGCCAAAGCCAACTCTTCTTGCCCCTCGCGCATGCAGGGGGGCGATCTCGGCGCCTTTACGCCCGGGCAGATGGTGCGCGAATTCGATGAAGTCGTCTTCTCCGGTCCGGTCGGCCAGTGTCTCGGCCCGGTCAAGACCCAGTTCGGCTACCACCTGATCGAGATCACCAAACGCTGGTAGAATGCTGCGGCCAGGCCGCCCCTTTCTCTTTCATCTTCCTTCTGAATCTTAACTGTGGAGACGATAAGCACGATGTCTGTTCATGATGTAATTATCCTCGGTTCCGGACCGGCCGGCTATACCGCTGCCGTCTACGCTGCCCGCGCCAACCTCAAACCGGTGGTGATTGCCGGCATGGAGCCGGGCGGACAACTGACGACGACCACCGAGGTTGACAATTGGCCCGGCGATCCCGACGGGGTGCAGGGGCCGGAGTTGATGGAGCGGATGCGCCGCCATGCCGAGCGCTTTGACACCCAGATCATTTATGACCACATCAGTGCCGTCGATCTGCAGCAGCGCCCCTTTACCCTCACCGGCGGCAATGATACTTATCAGTGCAAGGCGCTGATCATCGCCACCGGCGCCACCGCCAAATACCTCGGTCTCCCCTCGGAAGACGCCTTCAAGGGGAAGGGGGTCTCGGCCTGCGCCACCTGCGACGGCTTCTTTTATCGCGGCAAGGCGGTGGCAGTCATCGGCGGCGGCAATACCGCCGTCGAAGAAGCCCTCTACCTGGCCAATATTGCCAGCCACGTCACCGTGATCCACCGCCGCGACAAATTCCGCTCCGAAAAGATCCTGGCCGACCGCTTGATCGCCAAGACCAAGGGGGGGAATGTCACCATCGAGTGGCACCACCAGCTCGACGAAGTCATCGGCGACAGTAGCGGCGTCACCGCTATCCGCCTCCGCCACAAAAGCGGCTCGACCAAAGAGATCAAGGTGCACGGGGTCTTTATCGCCATCGGCCATCGCCCCAATACCGAGATCTTTTCCGGTCAGTTAGAGATGGAGGACGGCTACATCCGCACCCTCTGCGGCGGTGAAGGGAACATGACCGCCACCAGCGTCGCCGGCGTCTTTGCCGCCGGTGATGTGCAGGATCAGTACTACAAACAGGCGATCACCTCGGCCGGAACCGGCTGTATGGCCGCCATCGATGCCGAACGTTATCTGGAATCTTTGCAGGAATAAACATCAGTTGCGGCGGTAAAGCGCTGCCGGCAAGGGGAGGGGAGAGTACATGCTTGCACGGATCTTTTCAGGAGCACTGATCGGAATCGACGCTTACAAGGTTGAAGTAGAAGTCGATATCGCCCAGGGGTTGCCGCAATTCTCCACGGTCGGATTGCCGGAAGGGGCGGTCAAGGAGAGCAAGGACCGCGTCAAATCGGCGATCAAGAACTCCGGCTACGAATTCCCCGCTCGCCGCATCACCATCAACCTTGCCCCCGCGGATATCCGCAAGGACGGCGCCGCCTTCGATCTGCCGATGGCGATCGGCATCCTCGTGGCGATGGGGGTGATTCCCCAGGCAGCCGCGAGCCGCTATCTCTTCATGGGGGAACTCTCCCTCGACGGCCGGATCAAACCGGTGCGGGGGATTCTGCCGGTGGCGGTCGGGGCGCGCGACTGGGGGCTGGACGGCCTGATCGTCGCGATCGAGAATGCCGAAGAAGGGGCGATCGTCCCGAGCGTGCCGGTCTACGGCCTCCCCGATCTCGGCACCCTCGTCACCTTTTTGCGTGGTGAAATCAACATCCCCCCCTGCGTCATCGACCCGCAAGACCCATCATCCCAGACCACGGAACAGACCGACAACTTCAGCGAAGTGCGCGGTCAGGAGCACGTCAAACGCGCCCTCGAAGTCGCCGCGGCCGGCGGCCATAATATTTTGATGATCGGCCCGCCCGGCAGCGGCAAGACCATGCTCGCGCGCCGCATTCCGACGATCCTGCCGTCGATGAGCTTCGATGAAGCGTTGGAGACGACCAAGATCCATTCGATCGTCGGCCTCCTCCCCAGTAGCCGCTCGCTGATGACCCACCGCACCTTCCGCTCGCCGCACCATTCCGTCTCCGATGCCGGCCTCATCGGCGGCGGTGCTGTCCCCCGCCCCGGTGAAGTCTCCCTCGCTCACAACGGCGTCCTCTTTCTCGATGAGCTCCCCGAGTTCAAGAAGAATGTCCTGGAAATGCTGCGCCAGCCCCTAGAAGACGGCCAGGTGACGATCAGCCGCGCCGCCACCAGCCTCACCTATCCGGCCTCCTTTATGCTCGTCTCGGCGATGAATCCCTGCCCCTGCGGTTACCTGTCCGACCCGACCCACCCCTGTTCCTGCACGCCGGTGATCATTCAACGCTACCGCGCCAAGATCTCCGGCCCCTTGCTCGACCGCATCGACATCCAGATCGAAGTCCCGGCGGTCAAGTATCGCGATCTCGTCGACCGCACCGACACCGAGGCCTCGGAGATCATCGCCCTGCGCGTCGAAGCCTGCCGCTCCCTCCAGAAAGAACGCCTCAGCCACAGCCGCATCCACTGCAACGCCCAGATGCCGGCGCGCCTCATCCGCAAACATTGCGAGCCGGACGAAGCCGGCCACCGCCTCCTCAAGCTCGTCACTGAACGCCTCGGCCTCTCCGCCCGCAGCTACAGCCGTATCCTCAAGGTGGCCCGCACCATCGCCGACCTTGAGCGCTCCGAGCACATCCGCGAGCAGCACCTCGCCGAAGCGATTCAGTATCGGAGTCTCGATCGGCGGATGGGGTAATTGTTGTTTTTTTAATGATTGTGGGAGAAAAGGAAGAAGCAAAGGTGTCAGAAATATCCATTAAGCCGGACTGGAACGACCGCTGGCGGGAAAAAACTGGCGAGCCTTTAACCGTCGACTCCTGGCTCCTTGCCATCGCGGCCCTCCTGCCGGATTCGGGCCGCGCCCTCGACCTGGCTTGCGGGCGGGGGCGCCATGCCTTGTTTCTCGCTGAGCGGGGCCTCACCGTCACCGCCCTCGACAGCTCCGCCGAGGCCTTGGAGCAACTGCACAGCGAAGCGACCCGCCGCGCCCTGGCGATTGAGACCCGCCAGGTCGATCTTGAAATCACCCCCCGGCTGCCGTCCACCGGCTTCGACGTGGTTCTCCTCTTCTTTTATCTGCAACGCTCCCTTCTGCCGCACCTGCGGGAGGCGGTACGCCCCGGCGGACTCGCGGTGCTGCGCACCTTCAGCAGCGCCGGTTCCTTTCCCGGCGGTCCGGAAAATCCGGATTTCGTCCTGCGCCCCGGTGAACTCCTTGAGACCTTTGCCGGCTGGGATATCCTGCGGCACGAGGAAGGACTGGAACCCTCCAGCAAAGGCGGCTCGCTGGCCGGAATCGTCGCCCGCCGTCCCTCGCAGGATGGTCCAGAAGGACGAAAAACTGTGGCATAAATCCCCAGTGAGGACTTTTCCGTCAGCGGGGGCCCGTTTTGATGCCAGGGACAAGGCGACGAGACGGGGCGTCCCACGACGCACTTGCGGAAAGAACGGGGCGCGGCCCGACCGAGGCGATCCGGCTCGTCCATGGCGCGACTTTTGCTAATTACCCCCTGCTACCCATCAGAACCATCAGGAGACCTTTGTGAAAAACTCCAAGATGCACCTCTCGCAGCGCACCATGAACCTCGATTTCGTGCGCAAAGTCGAAGAACTCTCCGGCAGCTCGGTGCGGCGCTGTTTCCAGTGCGGCAAATGTTCCGCCGGCTGCCCGATGCGCTCCTTTATGGAACACCCCCCCAACCGCATCGTCCGCTTCCTGCAACTCGGCCAGTTTGAACGCGTCCTCGCCGGTCGCTCCATCTGGTACTGCGCCTCCTGTGAGACCTGCTCGACGCGCTGCCCGAACAAGGTCGACCTGGCGGCTATCATGGATGCCCTGCGCAAGTGCGCCTGGGATGCCAAGGGGCCGTCGAAGGAGAGTAACGTCCAGCTTGCCAACAAACTCTTCCTCGATAATATCCGCAACTATGGCCGCCAATACGAAATGCGTCTTGCCGCCGGCTTCAATGTCCAGAGCGGCCAGTTCCTCAAGGACCTGCTCCTCGGACCGAAATTGATCGCCAAAGGGAAGTTGAAGATGTTCCACGATAAGAACGAAAATCTCCCGGAGATCGAAAAGATCTTCAGCCGCATCGAAGCGATGCGCAAGAAAGGGGGCGCCCTGTGACCCCGATCCAGAATCTCCTCAGCTACTCCTTTTATCCCGGCTGCTCATTGCACGCTTCGGCCAAAGAGTACGACATCTCGACCAAGGCGCTCTTCCGGTCTCTACGCATCGGCCTGCGCGAGGTGCCGGACTGGTTCTGTTGCGGCGCCACCCCGGCTCATAACGTCGACGAACTCCTCTCCCTCTCCCTTTGTGCCAAAAACCTCGAACTCGCCAACGCCGTCGAAGGGGATCTGGCGGTCGCCTGCGCCGCCTGCTTTTCACGGTTGAAGACTGCTCAGCACAAGCTCGATGTCTTCCCGGAGAAGGCGCGCCAGGTCGAAGAGGCCCTCGATGCGCCGTTGGCTGTCGGCAAGCCGGTCAAACACCTCCTCGACATCCTCGCGCGCGACTACGGTCTCGATCGTTTGGCAACGGCCGTGCAGAAACCGCTGGCGGGATTGAAAGTCGCCTGCTACTACGGCTGCCTCCTCACCCGCCCGGCCGATGTCCCTGATCTCGATGACTGCGAGGATCCGACGATCATGGAGGATCTCCTCCGCGCTGTCGGCGCCGAGCCGGTGGAGTGGAGCCATCGCATGGAGTGTTGCGGCGCCAACTTCACCCTCTCCCGCCCGGAAGTGGTGCGCAAACTCTCCGGACAGATCCTCGCTGCTGCCCAGGCTGCGGGCGCCGACTGTCTGCTGGTCGCCTGCCCCCTGTGTCACGGCAACCTCGACATCCGTCAGGACGAAATCGCCAAGTACGCCGGGATTCACTCCGGCACGCCGATCTTCTATATCACCCAACTGGTCGGGCTGGCGGTCGGCGTGTCGTCGCTGCGCCTCGGTCTCAATAATATGATCGTCGACCCGAAGCCGCTGCTCAAAGCGAAAAATCTGCTGTAAACGAACGTGTAGGGGCAGGCCTTGTGCCTGCCCGCTTTGTGCTGCACGCCCTGGGCACCCACAAGGGGCGCCCCTACCAAGGAAACCATTTATGTCGAGAATCGGCGTTTTTGTTTGTCACTGCGGCGAGAATATTTCGCGCACGGTCGATGTCGAAGCCGTGGCGGCCGCGGCCGGCCAGCTTTCCGGTGTCGCTTATGCCTGCGACTACAAATATATGTGCTCCGATCCGGGGCAGAACCTCCTCAAGAGAGCGATCGTTGAGCAGAAGCTTGACGGCGTCGTCGTCGCCGCCTGTTCGCCGCGCATGCACGAGAAGACCTTCCGCAAGGCCGCCGAGAGTGCCGGTCTGAATGCCTACGTCTGCGAGATGGCGAATATCCGCGAGCACTGCTCCTGGGTCCATGAAGATCGCGCCGAAGCGACGGCCAAGGCCAAGGAGATCGTCGCCATGCTGGTGGCGCGGGTCAGTCGCAACAAACGCCTCGCCGCCATCACCGTCCCGGTCACCAAGCGCGCCCTGGTCATCGGCGGCGGCATCGCCGGCATTCAGGCGGCCTTGGATATCGCCGACTGCGGCCATGAGGTCGTCCTCGTCGAGCGCGACCCCTCGATCGGCGGTCACATGGCGCAGCTCTCCGAGACCTTCCCGACCCTCGACTGTTCGCAGTGCATCATGACCCCGAAGATGGTCGATGTTGCCAACCATCCGCGCATCACCCTCCATACCTACAGCGAGATTGAACAGGTCGACGGCTACATCGGCAACTTCACGGTGAAGATCCGCAAGAAGGCGCGCTCCGTCGATATGAGCAAGTGCACCGGCTGCGGCGTCTGCATGGCGAAGTGCCCGCAGAAGAAGATACCCAACGCCTTTGACTGCGACCGGGGGATGCGCCCGGCGATCTACGTCCCCTTCCCGCAGGCGGTCCCCAATACGCCGGTCATCGACCGCGACAACTGCACCTGGTTCAAATCGGGGAAGTGCGGGGTCTGCGCCAAGGTCTGCGGCCCCGGCGCCGTCGATTTTGAGCAGCAGGATGAAATTATCAGCGAAGCGATCGGCGCCATCGTCGTCGCCACCGGCTTCGACCTCTACGATATCGGCCGCAAACCGGCCGGCTCCCCGATCGAGGGCTACGGCGAATTCGGCTACGGCACCCTCCCCGATGTCATCGACGGCATGACCTTCGAACGCCTCGCCTCCGCCTCCGGCCCGACCGGCGGCAAGATCCTCCGCCCCTCCGACGGCAAAGAGCCGAAAGAGGTGGTCTTTATCCAGTGCGTCGGCTCCCGCGCCCGCGAAAAGGGGATCTCCTACTGCTCGAAGATCTGCTGCATGTACACCGCCAAACACACCATGCTTTACCACCACAAAGTCCACGACGGGCAGGCCTACGTCTTCTTCATGGATGCCCGCACCCCCGGCAAGGGCTACGATGAATTCTGGCGGCGCTCGGTCGAGGAGGAGGAAGCAGTCTACATCCGCGGCATGGTCTCGCGTCTTTACCAGAAGGGGGAGAAGATCGTGGTGATGGGGAGCGACATCTCGGTCGGCGTCCGCGTCGAGATCGAGGCGGATCTCGTCGTCCTCGCCACCGCCGTGCAGCCGCGCCAGGGGGCCGACCTCCTCGCCCAGAAACTCGGCATCTCCTACGACAAGTACAACTTCTACTCGGAAGCGCACGCCAAGCTCCGCCCGGTCGAATGCGCCACCGCCGGCATCTACCTCGCCGGGGTCTGTCAGGGGCCGAAGGATATCCCGGAATCGGTCTCCCAAGCCTCGGCCGCCGCCGCCAAGGTCATGACCCTCTTCTCCAAGGCGGAGATGGAACGGGATCCGATGGTGGCGCGGGTCAACGAGCGCCTCTGCGCCGCCTGCCTCGCCTGCAAAAAGGTCTGCCCTTACGGTGCCATCGAGGAGAAGGAGATCCGCGATCGCAGCGGCAAGCTGCTCCGCACCGTCGCCAGTGTCAACCCCGGCGTCTGCGGCGGTTGCGGCACCTGCCAGGCGACCTGCCCGTCGAAGTCGGTGGAACTGGATGGCTATACCGATGAGCAGATCATGGCGATGATCGAGACATTGTAAATAATGATGGTAGGGGCGCCCC
>JAXMLA010000018.1:0-1404 GCA_034370465.1 Desulfuromonadales bacterium | reverse complement strand
AACGTTTAGATTGCAACTTTCCCTCCCAATTATGACACGGTCTCTGAAGGGGGAGGAATTTGGCAGTGCCCCTCCTGAGGCCCCCCTTGAATGGGGAGGAACTACGCAGTGCCCCTCCTGAGGCTTCCTGAAGGGGGGGAGGAATTAAGCAGTGCCCCTGCTGAGGCCTCCCTGGAAGGGGAAACAAAACCCGAACCAAAAAAGTATTTATGGATGACGCGAAAAGTTAGCAATCGCCGGGGTACCGCGGGCAGGGGTTATTCCGTATTAAGCCCTGCCGCCCTGCCCTCAGCCCCTCTTTTCTTCCAGATACTTCGTCACCTGTCTGATATAAACTTGGGTCTCCTGCGGGAGGTCAGCGCCCCGGTTACGTTCAACATTGCCCATCCCCCAATTGTATGCGGCGAGCGTTGTCGTCAGATCGCCCTCATAGCGATCCAGGAGAATTCTTAAATAACGTGCGCCCCCCGTGATATTTTCCTGAGGGTCGAAGGGGTCTTTTACGCCTAAATCGCGTGCCGTTCCGGGCATGAGCTGCATGAGTCCCTGCGCGCCCTTCGGCGAGACCGCCCTGACATTAAACCCGCTTTCGGCCTGGATTACGCTGCGAATCAATTTCGGCTCGATATTGAACTGTCTCGCCGCCCCCTCGATCATCCTGTTCAAATCCGCGGGTGACGTCATGAAGGGTGTGAGGGTTTGTTCCTGTCGATATTTTGACGCCTGTAATGTCGGATCAAGCCTTTCGAGGAGTTTCATTGCCAGTTTGGTTGAGCTTTCTCCCGCCTCGCCAGGGTCATCGTTGTTAATGATTTTCAGCATTTCGAGGTTCATCTGTCTTCTAATTCCGGTCAAGATGGCCGCTACTTCCTCTTTGCTCAAGGCGGGCGCCGCCGCTTTGGTCGCCGCCTGGACTGAAGAAGCGCCCATGGCCGTCTCAAATAATTTGCCAAAATCGGCCTCCCGCATGGAAGATTGAACAGGAGATAATCCCGGCGTCATATCCGCCCGAAGGGGGATGGTCGGCGGCAATAGTTTATTGATAAGAAAGGACATAAATTACCGATCAGGGAATTTTCCATAACTCCACGCAAATAATATGCCGAATATCAGTAAGGGCCAGCTTTTTGGATTATCAAGGAATGCTATCTGGGGACTGGGTTTTGTTCCTCCCCCTCCAAGGGGGACTTTAGGAGGGGCACTGCTTAATTCCTCCGCCTTCAAGGGGAGCCTGAGGAGGGGCACTGCTAAATTCCTCCCCCTTCAAGGGGGAGGTTAGGAGGGGGATGGGGTTTTAGTTGCGGAGCGGTCATTTGACCCCATCCCCACCCCGACCCTCCCCTTGAAGGGCTGATCGCTGGACACAAATATTGCTGGACACGGAGAAATGAGCCGTGAGAAGGG
>JAXMLA010000017.1:0-2056 GCA_034370465.1 Desulfuromonadales bacterium | reverse complement strand
TGTCGTCCCGGCAAAGTCAGGCGCTCATGGAGGAGTTGCAGCATTCGCTCGAACCGATGGAGATTCTCGAACGCCATACGACCGTCGTCGAATCGATCACTGACAGCCCCTTGACCCAAGGGAATAAAGTCACTCTGCTGGTTGACGGACAGGCGACCTATGCCGCGATGTTCAAGGCGATAGAGAGCGCCAAAGACCACATCAACATGGAAAGCTACATCATTGAAGATGGAGAGATTGGCCACCAATTTGCAGACCTGCTGCTGAAAAAACAGCAGCAAGGGGTGCAGGTCCATGTCATTTACGACAGCCTCGGCAGCGTGCTGACGCCCGATGCTTTCTTTCAGCGCCTGCGTGACGAAGGGATCCAGGTGGTCGCCTTCAATCCCTTGAACCCTCTGACCAGAGGGAAAAAATGGGGATTAAGCCCGCACCGTGACCACCGCAAGATCCTGATCGTCGACGGCAAAGTCGCGATTATCGGCGGGGTCAACATCAGCAATGTCTATTCGAGCACTCCTTTCAAGCGGGGCAAGAACGAAAAAATACCGATCCACTGGCGCGACACCGACGTTCAGATTGAAGGCCCGGCCGTGGCGGAATTGCAGAAACTCTTTCTTGACACCTGGATGATGCAGCGGGAAGAAAAACCCGCCCTGCGGGACTATTTCCCGGCACCGCAGGAAGAGGGGAGCGCCCTGATCCGGGTCATCGGCAGCACGCCGGGAGAAAGCAACCGGGTTCCCTTTATTGTTTATGTGTCGGCGATCTCCCTGGCCGGGAAGTCGATTCACCTCACCAACTCCTACTTCTTCCCGGACAAGCAGATCATCAAGGCCCTGAAGGGTGCCGCCCGGCGCGGCGTTGAGGTCAAGATCATCCTCCCCGGCATCACCGACTCGCTCCTGGCACTGCATGCGCAGCGGTCTTACTACACCAGGCTCTTAAAATCGGGAGTAAAGATCTATGAGCACGGTGATTCCCTGTTGCATGCGAAGACTGCGGTGGTCGACAGTGTCTGGACAACGGTCGGCTCGACCAACATGGACTACTTGAGCCTCCTGGATAATAACGAGGTCAATGCGGTGATCCTGAGCAAGGAATTTGCCCACGAAATGGAGAAGATGTTTAACGGCGACCTGGAAAATTCCAAGCAGATTCACTGGGAGGAGTGGAAAAAACGGCCGCTGCACCTTCGGACCAGAGATTGGTTTGTCAGTCTCTTTGTTCGCTGGCTATAATCAGTCCCGACGGATTTTTCATCCTTTCCAAGACAAAGGCCTATTTTTCCGCTATAGTCCACGGAGTCGTGATAGGGAAAGGAGGCGTCCCATGAAGAACAAAGTCATCATTGCCGATGATCATGCTATGGTCCGTAACGGGCTGCGCAGTCTCATTGAACAAGAAATCGATATGGAAGTGATCGCCGAAGCTGACAACGGCAGGGATGCCGTCCGCATTGCTCTGAAGCTGGCGCCGGACGTGATGATCATGGATATCGCCATGCCCGATCTCAACGGCATCGACGCCACCCGCCAGATCATTACTGCTCTCCCCCGGATCAAGATCATCGCCCTGTCGATGCATGCGGACAAGCGCTACGTGATGGAGATGCTCAAGGCGGGAGCATCCGGTTACATTCTCAAGGACAACGCTTACGAAGAGTTGGCCCGCGCCATCCGTACCGCCCTCAAAAACCACACTTATCTGAGCCCCCAGGTCACGGAGACGGTCATCGGCGATTATGTGCAGCTGGCGCTGGCGGCCAATGGCTCGGCCTTTTCCCTCCTCTCGGTTCGGGAAAGGGAGGTTCTTCAGCTCCTCGCCGAAGGGAGCAGCACCGCGCAGATTGGCGACCGTCTCTGCATCAGCGAAAAGACGGTCGAAACCTACCGCCAGAACATTAGAGAAAAACTCGACATCCGCAGCATCGCCGAGTTGACCAAGTACGCCATCCGCGAAGGCCTCACCTCCCTCTAACCCCTGCCCCCCTCAGGGTTTTCACCCCGAGAAATCAGGGATCCCCTGATTTCTTTCCTCGTCCCCCTCCCCTATC
>JAXMLA010000016.1:0-31748 GCA_034370465.1 Desulfuromonadales bacterium | reverse complement strand
AGGGACGGAGGCGATGGGGATCAACGACCGCGTCCAACTTGCCGAAGCCGACGCGCTGTTGCGGCTGCGCATTAATCGCCAGCATCAGCGCGCCGGGGTGACGATTGTCGATCCGGCTGCCACCTATATCGAGCCGGACGTCGCGATCGGCGCCGATACGATTATTCATCCCGGCGCCCATCTGCGCGGGACGACGCAGATTGCCGGGCACTGCATCGTGGAACCGGGGGCGATGATCACCGACTCTTCTCTCGGCGAAGGGGTGCACATCAAGGCAGGATCGATCGTCGAAGCTTCCGAGATCGGTTCCGGCTGCGCCATCGGGCCGATGGCGCATCTGCGCGCCGGGACGATCCTCCTCGGCGACAACAAGATCGGCAACTTTGTCGAGACCAAGAAAGCGCGTTTCGGCAAGAAGAGCCAGGCGAGCCACCTCACCTATATCGGCGATGCCGAGGTCGGTGAGCGGGTCAACTTCGGCTGCGGCACCATCACCTGCAACTACGACGGGGTCAACAAATTCCAGACGACCATCGGTGACGATGTCTTCATTGGCAGCGATACCCAGTTTATTGCGCCGGTGACGATCGGCCGCGGCAGCCTCATCGCCGCCGGTTCGACGATCACCAAAGATGTCCCCGCCGATGCCCTCGCGCTTTCCCGCTGCGAACAGAAGGTGATTGAGGGCTGGGCGGCGAAGAAGCGAGCGAAGCAGAAGAAACCGTGACGCGTGACGCGTAACGGGTAACAACGTCCAGATTTTGTCACGCGTCACGCGTCACCCGTCACCAAAGGATTCTCTATATGTGCGGAATAGTCGGATATATCGGTCAGCAGAATGCCACCCCCATCATTATCGATGGCTTACGCCGTCTCGAATACCGCGGCTACGACTCGGCCGGGATTGCCACCCTTGTCAATGGCGGCAGGATTGAAATCCGCCGGGCCGAAGGGAAGTTGATCAATCTCGAAAGCGTTCTCCAGTCCTCTCCGGCTAACGGTAACCGTGGTATCGGTCATACCCGCTGGGCAACGCACGGCCGTCCTTCCGAGACGAATGCGCATCCCCACTACGCTGGCGGCATCGTCGTCGTCCACAACGGTATCATCGAAAATTACCTGCAACTCAAAGGGATGCTGCAGGGGTGCGGGCATACCTTCCTTTCCGAGACCGATACCGAGGTCATCGCCCACCTCATCGAGGAGCGACATAAAACCTTGGGTTCTTTTGAGGTGGCGGTGCGGGCGGCCTTTACCGAGCTGCGCGGTGCCTTTTCCGTCGCCATCCTTTGTGAGCAGGAACCGGATCTCCTGATCGCCGCCAAGGTCGGCTCCCCCCTGGTCGTCGGACTTGGTGAGGGTGAGTACTTTGTCGCGTCCGATATCCCGGCGATTCTGTCCCATACCCGGCAGATGATCTTTCTCGAAGATGGCGAGATGGTCGTCTTCAGCGAAGCCGGGATGACGATGAGCCGCCTCGACGGCACTCCGGTGGAGCGCGCCGCCAAGACCATTACCTGGAGCCCGGCGATGGCGGAGAAGGGGGGCTATCGCCACTTCATGCTCAAGGAGATCTATGAGCAGCCCCGCTCCATCGCCGATACCCTGGCCGGACGGATTGTCGATGAGCAGAGCGACGTTTTTCTCGATGGTCTGCGCCTCGAAGATGCCGATGTGCAGAGCCTCGAACGCCTTTATATCGTTGCCTGCGGCACCTCCTGGCATGCGGCGCTGGTCGGCAAGTTCCTGATTGAAAAGCTGGCGCGCATCCCGGTGGAGGTCGATATCGCCAGCGAATTCCGTTATCGCGATCCGATCGTCTCCCCGCAAAGTCTCACCGTCCTCATCAGCCAGAGCGGCGAGACCGCTGATACTCTCGCTGCCCTGCGTGAAGCCAAAGGGAAGGGGGGGCGCACTCTCGCCCTCTGTAACGTCGTCGAAGCGTCGATCGCTCGCGAAGCGGACGGCGCCCTTTACACCCATGCCGGACCGGAGATCGGCGTCGCTTCGACCAAAGCCTTTACCACCCAGCTTGTTGCGCTGATTCTCCTGGCGATCCGTCTCGGCCGGGCACGCGGCACTCTCAGCACGGCCGAGGCCAGCGCTCTCCTCCTCGATCTGGTGCAGCTCCCCCGCCTCATCGAAGAGACTCTCGAACTCAACAGCGAGATTGAAAAGGTGGCGCAGACTTTCATGAATGCGCGGGATTTCCTGTATCTCGGCCGCGGCAACCAGTATCCCATCGCTCTCGAAGGTGCCCTCAAGCTCAAGGAGATCTCCTACATCCACGCTGAGGGTTATCCCGCCGGCGAGATGAAGCACGGCCCGATCGCCCTGATCGACGAGCAGCTGCCGGTGGTGGTCATCGCCCCGAAGAATGCCACCTTCGAGAAGGTCGTCTCCAACCTCGAAGAGGTGCGGGCGCGCGGCGGCCGGGTGATCGTCGTTACCACGACCGACGGTGTCGCCGATCTTGCCGACAAAGCGGAAGCGATCCTCCTCGTCCCGGCGAGCAGTGACGAGCTCATGCCGATCCTCACCTCCATCCCCATGCAGCTTCTCGCTTATTACGTCGCCGTCCTCAAAGGGACCGACGTCGATCAGCCGCGCAACCTCGCCAAGAGTGTGACCGTGGAGTAATGAACTACATCGCCGATCTGCACATCCATTCGCCCTTTTCCCGCGCCACCAGCCCTGACAGCAACCTTTACGGTCTGGCGGCGTGGGCGCGGATCAAGGGGATTCAGATTGTCGGCACCGGCGATTTTACCCACCCCGGCTGGTTCCGCCGCCTCAAGGAAGAGCTGGAACCGGCCGAGCCCGGTCTTTTCCGCTTGCGCGACGAAAGTCGCATCCCCGAGCTCCTCCCCGGCGTGCGGCCGCCGCAGACGCCGGTGCGCTTCCTCCTCTCGGCGGAGGTGAGTTCCATCTACAAGCGTGCTGGCGCCACCCGCAAGGTCCACAACCTCCTCTACGTCCCCGACTTTGCGGCGGCAGAACGGATCAATGCCCGCCTCGCCGCTATCGGCAATATCGAATCGGACGGCCGCCCCATCCTCGGTCTTGACAGTCGCAATCTCCTCGAAATCGTTCTCGCCGCTTCCCCGGAAGGCTTTCTCGTCCCCGCCCATATCTGGACGCCGTGGTTCTCCCTCTTCGGTTCCCGTTCCGGCTTCGATACGGTCGAGGAGTGTTTTGACGATCTCAGTGAGCACATCTTTGCCCTGGAGACCGGACTTTCCTCTGATCCGGCGATGAACCGGACGATCTCCGCCCTCGACCGCTTTGCGCTGATCTCCAACTCCGACTGCCATTCGCCGGGGAAGCTCGGCCGCGAAGCCAACCTCTTCTCCGCCGGTTTCGACTTCTTTGCCCTGCGCGATGCCCTCAAAGCGAATCATCGCGACACTTTTTGCGGGACAATCGAATTTTTCCCCGAAGAAGGGAAGTACCACGCCGACGGGCACCGCGTCTGTCAGGTCTGTCTCGACCCCCACGAATCACGCCGCCGCAACAACCTTTGTCCGGTCTGCGGTAAGCCGTTGACGATCGGCGTGCAGAACCGGGTCCTTGAACTCGCCGACCGCGATGTGCCCCTCTTTGCCGCGCATTCCCCGGTTGTTCACAGCCTCATCCCCCTGCCGGAAATTCTCGGCGAAATTCTCGGACTCGGTTCTGCCGCCAAGGAGACGCAGCGCCAGTACGGGCAGGCGATCAACCGTTTTGGTGCCGAGTTTGAACTCCTCCTCCACACACCGGTCGCTGCTCTCGCCGAATGGTCGCCCCTCCTTGGTGAAGCGGTCCGACGGATGCGGGGCGGCGAAGTGATCCGCCAACCCGGTTATGATGGCGAATTCGGCGTTATCCGCGTCTTTGCCGAGGGTGAGCTCGAAAAGCTCGCCGGCCAGAGTTCTCTCTTTGGCGACGATCCGCCCCGTCCCCGCCGTAAAAAGAAGCCACTCCCTGAACCGTTGGTTACGGAGGCTCTTCCCGCACCGGAGGCCACAGCGGAAGGCGCACCGACCGGGCCGAATCTGGAGCAGCAGGTGGCGATCCATTGCAGCAGTCGCCATGTTCTGGTCGCCGCCGGCCCCGGTACCGGCAAGACCTACACTCTGGTCGAACGACTCGTGGCCCTGCTCAAGGCCGGTGCTGATCCGGCGACCCTCTGGGCGATCACCTTCACCAACCGGGCGGCGGAAGAACTGCGGCAGCGGCTGGTGGCGCGCGCCGGGCGGGACGCCGAAGATCTCTTTGCCGGTACCTTCCACGCCTTTTGCCTTGAATGGCTGCGCCGGGAGAAACCGCAGCTCCTGGTCGTCGGTCCGGCCGAGCGCCTGCGCCTCCTCCATAGCCTCTTCACGGAGCGCCGTCGCCAGGAGCTCCAGACTCTGGCAAGAGCGATTTCTGAGTCCTTCAGCGCCTGGGCGGCCAACGACCCGGCGCTGCCGCACCCTGATCTGCAAAGTTATCTGGATGAACTGGTGCGCCTGAACGCCATCGATCTCGACGGCGTCATCCCGGCATTTCTGACGGAGCTAGAAGGGAACAGCGATTTTGACGACGAGGTGCGCGAAACGGTATTACAACTCTTTGTCGATGAATTCCAAGATCTCGATGCCGGTCAGTACGAGCTCGTCCGCACCCTCGGCGAGACGAGTCGGATCTTTGCCATCGGCGATCCCGACCAGTCGATCTACGGCTTTCGCGGCAGCGATCCCGGCTTCTTCTTCGACTTCAGCCGCGCTCCGGAGACGACCCGGCTGCAACTGCTGCGTAACTACCGCAACGCCGCGGCGATTGTCGATGCCGCCGCCGCCCTGATCCATCATAACCAGCAGAAGAGCGGACTGGTGCTGCGTGCCGAAGCCCGTCACAGCGGCGTCATCGAAGTGGCGACAACGCCGACCGCCGCGGCCGAGGCGGAATTTATCGTCCGCCGCATCGAAGAGCTGGTCAGCGGCATCGAAAGCTTCTCTCTTTACAGCGGACGCGGCGGCGCAGCCGACGGGCGCGGCCATTCCTTTGCCGAGATTGCCATCCTCATCCGCTCGCGCCGCCAGGCCGAACCGCTCCTCACCGCCCTGGAACGCCGCGGCATCCCCTGTCAGCAGGTCGGCGTCCCCCCTTTCTATATGACGCCCTCCCTGGTCGGTCTGTATCATTTGCTGCAGCTGGCGAGCGGCGAGGGGACGATCAGCGATGGTCTGTCCCTGTTGCGTTCCTGCGGCATTCTTCCGGCCGCGGCATTTGACCAACTGGAACCAGCCTTCCCCCTCGCCGGCGACTTCTTCAGCGTCGCCCGCACTCTGGAGCTGCCGGCCGCCATCGTCAAACAGATCAGCGACCTCAGCGATCTCCTCCCCCTCTTCGTCGCCCAGGCCCGCCAGTTCGGCATCGCCACGGCGCTGGAAGGGCATAAAGCATTCTTTTCCTGTCCTGACGATGACCCGCAGCTGCGCCGCTTCCTGGATCTCGCCGGCAGTTTCGGTCGTGATCTCAGCGCTTTTGCGAGTCATTTGCGCCGTAACGCCGGCGGCACGGTCTACGATGCCGGCAGCGAAGCGGTGGCGGTGCTGACCCTGCACGCCGCCAAGGGGCTCGAATTCCCCGTTGTCTTCCTCCCCGGCCTCGAAGAAGGTCTCCTCCCCGCCACCCTGAGCGGCAACAACGACATCGAAGAGGAGCGCCGTCTCCTCTACGTCGGCCTCACCCGCGCCCGCAATCAGGCGATCCTCTCCACCGCCGCCAGTCGCAGCAGCGGGCCGTCGAGCCCTTCTCGCTTCCTCAAAGAGATCCCCGCCGCCTTTTTGACGGTCGTCGAAGCCGCTCCCAACCGCCGCCGCACCCGGCCCGGGGAGCAGATGGAGCTGTTTCAGTTGTAGGTCACAGGCAGAAAAGGCGCAACGATGACAAATATCCCGAACTTATTCGATATAAAGAGACAGATGCTGCGCCCGCGTCGCACCTTCCTGCGTCTGCAACGCCACGCCCTGCGCCTCCTCAGCCGCCTCAAGGTCAGCGAAAATACCTTTATGACGACGATTGCCGTCGTCATCGGTCTCCTCTCCGGCCTCGGCAACTATGCTTTTCAAAGACTCATCGAATTCTTCAACTGGCTGGTGGTCCTCCAGGGGGGGCGGCTCCTGGGTCTGAATAGTGCCGGGCTGTGGGAAGGGCGCCTCCTTTCCATCCTCTTCCCGATGGTCGGCGGCCTGTTGATGATCCCTTTCTGGATCTACTTTAAAAAGGATCTCCAGTTCGGCTTCTCCCGTTTTCTCGCCCAAGTCAATCTCGGCGGCGGCAAGGTGCCGCTCCGCACCATCCTCACCCGCGGCATGGCCAGCGCCATCACCATCGGCACCGGCGGTTCAGCCGGACAGGAAGGGCCGATTGCCCAGATCGGCGGCGCCATCGGCAGCCAGACCGGTCAGTTCTTCGGCATGAGTGGCGACCGCTTGAAGACGATGCTCGCCTGCGGGGTCTCCGGCGGGGTCGCGGCAACCTTCAATGCCCCGATTGCCGGGGTCTTCTTTGCCCATGAGATTGTCCTCCTTTCCACGTTCGAGATGTCGAGCTTCACCTCGATCGTCATCGCCAGCGGCATGAGCACCGTCGTTTCCCGCGCCCTCCTCGGCAACGCCCCGGCCTTTGCCATTCCCGATTATATCGTTCAATCCCCCTGGGATATGCTCCTGTATGCCGGCCTTGGCGTCATTGTCGGCTGTCTCGCCGCCGCCTTTATCAAGCTCCACTTCCGCATCAAGGACGCCTTTGTCGCCCTGCGCCTGCCGACCCTGGCCAAGCCGGTCTTCGGCGGGATGCTGGTCGGGATCATCGGCGTCGGTTTTCCCCAGGTCTTCGGCAACGGCTACGAATTTATCGAGACCGTCCTGCATGGCGATGGGCTCTGGCTGGTGCTGGTCGGGCTGATCCTGGTCAAGGCGGTAGCAACGTCGATCACTCTCGGCTCCGGTCTCCCCGGCGGTCTCTTTGCCCCCTCCCTCTTTATCGGCGCGGTGATCGGCGGCACTTTCGGCCATGGCGCCCGCACTCTCCTGCCGGAGATCGCTTCGTCCCCCGGCACCTATGCCCTGATCGGCATGGGCGCCTTCCTTTCGGCGGCGACGCATGCGCCGATGACGGCGATCTTCCTCCTCTTCGAAATCACTTCTTCCTACCATGTTATCGTGCCGATCATGATCACCTGCGTCATCGGCACCACGATCAGCCGTCAGTTCAACAAGGAGAGCCTGGAGACTGAAGATCTGGCGCGCGCCGGCATCGATCTGCGCGCCGGCAAGGAGCAGAACATCATGAAGTCCCTCAGCGTCAGGGATGCCATGACCGCCACGGTCGAGTCGATCCCCGAGGGGATGACCCTGCGCCAGTTTACCGAATATCTCAGCACCACCAAATCGACCAACTTTCCTCTCGTCAATAACGACGGCGAGTTGACCGGCATCCTTTCGGTGCAGGATTTCATGGGGGTGGTCTTCGAGCAGGAGCTCATGGATATCGTCGTCGTCAAGGAGCTGGCGACCCTGGAAGTGATGACGGTCCTCGCAGACGACAACCTTGATCAGGCGATGCAGAAGATCGGCTATCGCAATATCGAACAGCTGCCGGTCGTCGACGACGTTACCGGCAAGCGCCTGATCGGGATCATCTCGCGTCGGGATATGATCTCTGCTTATAATCGGGCGCTGATGGCCCGTTCGCTGGAAGAGAGACAACATGACTACGTCTGAACTCACCGCCGGCCTCAACCCGGAGCAGCGCCAGGCAGTGCTGCACGGGGAAGGACCGCTCCTCATCCTCGCCGGTGCCGGTTCGGGGAAGACCCGCACCCTCACCCAGCGCATCGCTCATCTCATCCGCGTCTCGGGGGTCGAGCCCTGGCGCATCCTCGCTGTTACCTTTACCAATAAGGCGGCAGCGGTGATGAAGAAGCGGGTGCAGGTTTTGGTCGGCAGCGACGAACTCTGGGTGAGCACCTTCCATGCCGCCTGCGTCCGTATCCTGCGGCGCGAGATCAGTGCTCTCGGCTATCAAAGCAACTTCACTATCTGTGACGATCAGGATCAGGAGCGCCTCCTCAAGGAGGTTCTGACTGAACTTAATATCAGCGAGCGTACCCTCAAGGCGCGGGGGGCGGCACAAGCGATCGACAGTGCCAAGAACCGCGGCCTTCTCCCGGCCGACTTTGATCGCAGCGACTTTTACGGCGAGCAGGTCGCCAAGGTCTACGAGCTTTATCAGGCGCGGATGAAACAGGCCAATGCTCTCGACTTCGGCGATCTCATCCTCCTCACCGTCAATCTCTTTCAGACCCATCCCGAGATCCTGAGTCGCTGGCAGGAGCGTTTTCACTACCTCCTCGTCGATGAATTCCAGGATACCAATGCCATCCAGTATCAGCTGATCCGTCTCCTGGCGGCCCGTCACCACAACCTCTGCGTCGTCGGCGACGATGATCAGTCGATCTACCGCTGGCGCGGCGCCGAGGTCGGCAATATCCTCAACTTCGAAGTCGATTATCCCGGCAGCGTCACCATCCGCCTGGAGCAGAACTACCGCTCGACCCGCAATATCCTTGCCGCCGCCGGGGCGGTGGTCGCCCGCAATGTCGGGCGGAAAGGGAAGAGCTTGTGGACGGAGAACCCGACCGGTGATCCGATCATCATCGAGCCCCTCCCCGACGATCTCGAAGAGGCGCGCTTTGTCGCCAACGAGATCAACAAGCTGCGCGCTGCCGGCCGCCATCTCCGCGACATCGCTGTCCTTTACCGCATCAATGCCCAGTCGCGCTCTCTCGAAGAAGCGCTGGTGCGGGAGCGCCTCCCTTATGTGATGTTCGGCGGCGTCAAGTTCTACAGCCGCATGGAGATCAAGGATATCCTTGCTTACCTGCGCCTCCTCATCAACCCGAGTGACTCGCTGGCAGCGCGGCGGATTATCAACGTCCCGGCGCGCGGCATCGGCACGACGACAGTGGATCGCATCGCCACTCTCCAGGATGAAGCCGGCGGCTTCTACCCCGCCTGCCAATTGGCACTGACGCGGGGTGAGCTCGGCCGCAGCGGCGCCAAAGTGCAGGCCTTTATCACCTTGATCGAATCCTTCCGGGAAAAGCTGGCGGAATTCCCTTATCCACAGCTGACCAGCATTATTATTGAAGCCAGTGGCTACGGCCCGGCCCTTCTGGCCGAGCGGAGCGAAGAAGCCAAGGATCGTCTCGACAACCTGCAGCAGCTCCTCACCGGCATGGAGGAGCGCTTTGCCCAGGAAAAGAGTCTGGTCGATTATCTCGAAGATGTCGCTCTCGTCACCGATCTCGACAGCTATGACGGCAGTCTTGACCGGGTAACGCTGATGACGATCCATGCCGCCAAGGGGCTCGAATATCCGGTGATCTTCATGGCCGGGATGGAGGAGGGGCTCTTCCCCCTGGCGCGCTCCAGTGAATCGCGGGAAGAGCTCGAAGAGGAGCGCCGTCTTTGTTACGTCGGTATGACCCGGGCGATGGAGAAACTTTATCTCGTCCACGCTCGCAAGCGCCGCGTCTTCGGCGATTACCAGTTCAACCCGCCGAGTTCTTTTCTCAGCGACATCCCGATCAGCGTCATCGAGCGCGGCCGGCGGCAATCGCCGCTGCATAAGACGGCGGGGCACAATCTCGCCTCCCTCTTCGACCAGCCACACCCCGAAGTCGAAGTCGAGGAGTTTCAGGAGACGGTGCGCCATGTCGCCGAAGCCGAAGAAGGGCTGCGTATCGGCAGCAAGGTGCGCCATCTCAAATTCGGCCTCGGCGTCGTGCGGCGCATCGAGGGGAGCGGCGAGAGCTGCAAGGTCACGGTCTGGTTCAACTCCGTCGGCCCGAAGAAGCTCCTCCTCAAGTTTGCCGGGCTGGAACCGGCGTGAGGAAGACGAGATTTTGCCGGTAGGGGCACCTCTTGTGGGTGCCCGCCCTGTTCGAAATGCAGAAACGGGCACCCACGAGGGGTGCCCCTACCAAGGGATATTCGACCATGCATCCTGAACAGCTCAAGGAACTCCTCTCCGCTGTCAGCTCTGGAGTCTGCGATGTCGCGACGGCGTTGGAGCGGTTGCGCAACCTCCCCTTCGAGGACGCCGGAGTGGCGATGATCGACCACCACCGCACCCTGCGCCAGGGCCTCCCCGAGACCGTCTACGGCGAGGGGAAGACCGCCGAACAGCTGGTCACCATTGTCGGCCGGATGATCAAGCACGGCGGGAATGTCCTCTCCACCCGCCTTTCAGCGGAGAAGGGGGCGGCTCTCCAGACCGCTTATCCGCAGGGTGAATACGACCCCCTGGCGCGCACCTTTGTTGTCCTCCAGCAGCCGCTGGTCGCGACCGGACGGGGGACGGTGCTGGTGGTTTGCGCCGGTACTTCTGATCTGCCGGTGGCGAATGAAGCGGCGATCACCGCCCGCCTCTTCGGTAATCAAGTTGATGAGCTCAGCGATGTCGGCGTTGCCGGCATTCACCGCCTCTTTGCTCATAGTGAAAAGTTGCGCTCGGCAGCGGTGATCATCGTTGTCGCCGGCATGGAGGGGGCGCTCCCCTCGGTGGTCGGTGGCCTGGTCGCGGCGCCGATCATCGCTGTGCCGACCTCGGTCGGTTACGGCGCTGCCTTCGGCGGCATCGCCGCCCTCTTGGGGATGCTCAACTCCTGTGCCGGCGGGGTGACGGTCGTCAATATCGACAACGGTTTCGGCGCGGCTTATGCCGCCACCCGCATCAACCGGGGGGAGATCGCACCATGATCCTTTATCTCGACCCCTTTGCCGGCGCGTCCGGCGATATGTTCCTCGGCCTCCTTGTCGACCTCGGCGTCGAACCCGAGCAGATCGAAGCGCAGCTGCGCTGCCTCCCTCTGGGTGGCTGGCGTCTCAGTTGGCAGCGGGAAAAGCGCCGCGGCATCGAAGGCTGCCGGGCTCTGGTCAGCGTCAACGAAGAACTGCAGCACCGTTCCTGGCGCGACATTGATCAGATGCTTGTCGACTCATCCCTGGCTGTGCCAGTGCGCGAACTGGCGCAGCGGGTCTTCCACCGTCTTGCGGTGGCGGAAGGGAGGGTGCACGGCGTCCCGGCGGCAGAGGTCCACTTCCACGAAGTCGGCGCCCTCGATTCGATCGTCGATATTGTCGGCGTTGCTGCCGGGCTGGTCGCCCTTGCTCCGAGCCGGATCGTCTGCGGCGCCCTCCCTTTTGCCACCGGAATGGTGCAGAGCGCGCACGGCCGCTACCCTCTGCCGGCGCCGGCGACCCTGGAGCTGCTGCGCGGCTGGCCGCATCGTCCCGATGCCAGCGACAGTGAACTCCTCACCCCGACCGGCGCGGCGATTATCGCCGAGGTTGCCAGTTTCGGCGCCTTTCCGGCCATGACCCTGGAGCAGGTCGGTTACGGTGTCGGCAGCCGTGATCCCGGTGAACGTCCCAACCTGCTGCGCGGCTGCCTCGGCCGCGTCGCCAGTCCGGAGGGTCGCGACAGGGTAGCGGTGATCGAGAGTCATATGGACGATTCCACCCCGGAACTCCTCGGCTACCTGAGCGAGCGCCTCTTTGCCGCCGGTGCCCTCGATGTTTGCTATAGTCCGCTACAGATGAAGAAGAACCGTCCCGGCACCCGCCTCACCGTGGTTGCCCGGCCGGCGGAGCAGGAGCAGCTTGCCCGCCTGATCCTGCGGGAAAGCAGCGCCATCGGGGTGCGTCTTTCCGAATGCGAACGGCTCAAACTGCGCCGCGAAGCCGGGGTGGTGACGACCGATTACGGCGAAGCGGTGGTGAAGTTGATCTTCGAAGGGGAGGAGCTGTTGCGGGTCACCCCAGAATTTGAGAGCTGCCGCACTCTGGCGGTCGCCACAGCGCGGCCGCTGGCGGAGATCTATCGGCTGGTCGAGCAGGCCGCGGCGGAGAAGTATTTACAGCCCAATGACCCGTGAAGGAGCGCCCCTGCGTCGGAGATTTTAATGTTGCTGCCGATGATGAAGACCCGCAGGAAATCACCACTTTCTCCGCTCAATTCACTCTTTTTCCGATAAATCGCACAAGAAACTTTCTTGACAATCGACAGGGGCTGTGTTAGCTATGCACCGCTTTAGGGCCCTGCTCGGGGAGTTCTTCTCCGGTTTGGTGGTACAGACTGACAGATTCGAGGTGTATCGGTGATCAAAGTTGATTGGACATTAGGACTACAGATCTTCAACTTCCTGCTTCTGCTCTACATCCTCAATACGGTGCTTTACCGCCCGTTGCGCGCGCTTCTTGCCAAGCGTAAAGAGACGATTGAGGGCGATCACGGGCACGCGCGCGGTCTGCAGCAGCAGATCGACGAGAAGATGACCAGCTACCAGGAACGGTTGCAGGCAGCGCGGGTCAAAGGGAGTGAAGAGCGGGCGATTCTGCGCGCGGCTGCCAGCCAGGACGAGGCCGAGATTCTCGGCGCTGCTCGGCAGGTGGCAACGGAGAAGCTGCAGCAATTGAAGGCGCGTGTGGCGACCGAGGCGGATTCGGCCCGGACGGCGCTGCGCAGTGACGTTGACGCTATTGCGACCCAGGTTGCCTCGCGGATTCTCGGGAGGGCTCTCTAATGGCGATGCTGCAAAACAAAAGAATCGCCCGGATGGCGGCGGCGTTGGCTCTGGTCGCGCTTGCCGCAGGCGTTGCTTGTGCTGCCGGCGACGGGCATGCGGATAGCGGCGTTGTTGCCAAGGATTTTGCCTGGCGTATTCTCGACTTCGGTTTGATGATCGGTATCCTGATCTATTTTCTTACCAAGCCGATTCGTAATGGGCTGGCCGGGCGCCGTGAAGGGATCGAAAAGGCGCTGAGCGATGCCGTGGCAGCGCGCGAAGCAGCGGAAGCCAAGTTTGCCGACTATGACAGCAAATTGAGCAAGGCTTCGGCGGAGATCGAAGAGATGAGTGCCGCCATTCGTCGTGAAGGGGAGTTGGAGCGGGACCGGATCCTGGCAAATGCCAGGGAGATGGCGCAGAAGATTACGGCCGAGGCGGAAAAGACCGCCGAGAGCGAAATTCTCCGTGCCCGCACCGAACTGCGGCAGGAAGCGAGCCGTCTCGCCATTACTCTCGCCGAAGATTTGTTGAAGAAGCAGATGACAGCTGGCGACCAGGCCCGTCTGGTCGATGAATATGTGTCCAAGGTAGGAGAACTCCATTGAGCATCAGCGCCCTCTCGCGTCGCTATGCTCGCGCCCTGGTGGAAATCAGCGCCGAGCAGAAGCTGGTTGAGCAGTACGGAGATGAACTTGCCCAGGTCAGTACGACCGTGAGCGAGAACGACATGCTCCGTCTGCTTCTCGAAAGTCCGACTCTTCCGGTCGAAAAGAAGGCGGCGATCATGGGTGATCTCGCCGAAAAGATGCAGCTCTCCATCGGCATGCGTCATTTTATCGGTCTGCTCGTCGCCAAGAACCGGATGAAATATATCGCTCTGATCGAAAGCAACTATCGGCAGTTTGCCGATGAGCTCTCCGGTCTCCTGCGTGCCAGGGTCTCCTCGGCAGCCGAGCTTTCCGCTTCCGAGCTGGTGTTGATCCGGCAAGGGCTGGAAGGTAAGACCGGCAAGCGCGTCGAGCTGGCAGTGCAGGTCGAGCCTGCGCTCCTCGGCGGCTTGAAGACCGAGTTTGCCGGCAAAGTTTATGATGGCAGTATTCGCACTCAACTGAAACGTATTGAAGAAACTCTCAATAAGGGGTGATCAAGTCCATGGAAATCAGAGCTGAAGAAATTAGCGCAATTATCAAGCAGCAGATCGAAAACTTCGGGCGCGAAGTCGAGGTCAGCGAAACCGGAACGATCATCTCGGTCGGCGACGGTATCGCCCGTATCTACGGCCTCGACAAAGCGATGTCCGGCGAGCTTCTCGAATTCCCCGGCAACACCATGGGGATGGTCCTCAACCTCGAAGAAGACAACGTCGGTGCCGCCATCCTCGGCGAATCGCACCACATCAAAGAAGGCGACACCGTCAAGCGCACCGAGCGTATCGTCCAGGTTCCGGTCGGCGAAGCCCTCATCGGTCGCGTTGTTGACGGCATCGGTAACCCCATCGACGGTCTCGGCGAGATCAAGACCGATACTTACCGTCAGGTCGAAGTCAAAGCCCCTGGCATCGTTGCCCGTAAATCGGTGCACGAGCCGATGCAGACCGGCCTCAAGGCGATCGACGCCATGGTGCCGATCGGCCGCGGCCAGCGCGAGCTGATCATCGGCGATCGCCAGACCGGCAAGACCGCTGTTGCTCTCGACACCATCATCAACCAGAAGGGCCAGAACGTCATCTGCGTTTATGTCGCTATCGGCCAGAAGCGCTCGACGGTGGCTCAGGTTGTTGACAAGCTCAAGCATTACGGCGCCATGGATTACACCATCGTCGTTGCCGCCACCGCTTCCGACCCGGCGCCGCTGCAGTTTATCTCCCCCTACACCGGCGTCACCATGGCCGAGTTCTTCCGCGATTCCGGCCGCCATGCCCTGATCATCTACGACGACCTTTCCAAACAGGCCGTCGCTTATCGCCAGCTTTCGCTCCTTCTCCGTCGTCCGCCCGGACGTGAAGCTTACCCCGGCGACGTCTTCTATCTCCACAGCCGTCTCCTCGAGCGCGCCTGCAAACTCAATGACGAGCTCGGCAACGGCAGCATCACCGCCCTGCCGGTCATCGAGACCCAGGCCGGCGACGTCTCGGCTTACATCCCGACCAACGTTATCTCCATCACCGACGGTCAGATCTTCCTCGAAACCGACCTTTTCTACTCCGGCGTCCGTCCGGCGATCAACGTCGGTCTCTCGGTCTCCCGCGTCGGCGGCTCGGCGCAGGTCAAGGCGATGAAGCAGGTGGCCGGTACTCTTCGTCTCGCCCTTGCCCAGTATCGTGAGATGGCCGCTTTTGCCCAGTTCGGTTCCGACCTCGACGCCGCCACCCAGCGTCAGCTTAATCGCGGTGCCCGTCTTGTCGAGATCCTCAAGCAGCCGCAGTACCGCCCGCTGCCGATCGAGAAGCAGGTTCTGGTCATCTACGCCGCCAACAACGGCTTTATCGATCAGTATCCGGTGACCGCGGTCGGCCGTTATGAGAAAGAACTGGTTTCCTTTATGGATGCGCAGCATGCCGCCCTCCTTTCTGATATCAACCAGAAGAAAGCGATCGATGCGGATATTGAAGCTCGTCTGAAGGCCGCCCTGGAGGATTTCAAGGGCCAGTTTGTCGCCTAAGCCCAAATACCTTGAGGGAACGGAACGATGGCAAATCTTAAAACAATAAAAAAGCGGATCGCGTCGGTTAAAAATACCCGGCAGATCACCAAGGCGATGAAGATGGTCTCGGCGGCAAAGTTGCGCCGGGCCCAGGACGCCGTGGTCGCCGCTCGTCCTTATGCGAACAAGTTGCAGCAGGTGCTAGGCAGTCTCGCCCTGCGGGAAGAAGCGCAGGCGCATCCCCTCCTCATGGAGCGGGGCAAAGGGCGGGCTCTGGTCGTGCTTTTGACCTCGGATCGCGGCCTCTGCGGCGGCTTCAACGGTAACGTCTCCAAAGCTGCCGAGCGTTTCATCCGTGCCAACGAGCAGGGTTTCGAAAATTACGATCTGATGATCATCGGCAAGAAGGGGCGCGATTTCCTGCGCAGCCGTGCCGGCATGAACATCGTCAAGGTTTATGAGAATGTCACCGGCAAGATCAGCTATGCAACCGCCCAGTTGATCGGCGAAGAGATCGTCAGCCAGTACACGACCGAGACTTACGATGCCGTCTTCCTGATCTTTAACGCTTTCCAGAGCGCCATGACCCAGATTGTCACCATCAATCAGCTTTTGCCGGTGGTGCCGATGACGGTGGAAGACGATGTGCACGTCTCGGAGTACCTCTACGAGCCGGGGCGCGCTGCCGTTCTCGACGCCATTCTGCCGAAGAACGTCGAGGTGCAGATCTTCCGCGGCCTCCTCGAATCATCGGCCAGTGAGCATGGCGCCCGGATGAGTGCCATGGACAGCGCCAGCAAGAACGCGTCCGAGATGATCGGCAAGTTGACCCTGATCTATAACCGGGCCCGCCAGGCGGCGATAACGAAAGAGCTCATGGAGATCATCTCCGGCGCCGAATCGATTAAGTAAACACACGTTGACTCACGCCCGTGCGCGGGTGGGACACAAGGAGGAACGCTTTATCATGAATAAAGGAAAAATTACCCAGGTTATCGGTCCGGTTATCGACGTTGAGTTCGAGGCTGGCCAGCTTCCCGAGATCTACTATGCTCTGAAAGTGACCAATCCTTCCCTTGGTGCTGGTGAATGGAACCTGATTGTCGAGGTTGCCCAGCACCTCGGTGAAAATACCGTCCGCTGTATCGCCATGGACTCCACCGACGGCCTGGTCCGCGGTCAGGACGTACTCGACACCGGCAAGCAGATCTGCATGCCGGTCGGCCGCGGCACCCTCGGGCGCATCCTCAACGTCGTCGGCGAGCCGGTCGACGAGCGGGGACCGGTCAAGACCGACCTGTCCTGGGAGATCCATCGTCCTGCCCCTGAGTTCGTCGATCAGTCGACCAAAATCGAAGCCTTTGAGACCGGCATCAAGGTCGTTGACCTCCTTGCCCCTTACTCCCGCGGCGGTAAGATCGGCCTCTTCGGCGGCGCCGGCGTCGGCAAGACGGTTCTGATCATGGAACTGATCAACAACATCGCCAAGCAGCACGGCGGCTTCTCGGTCTTCGCCGGCGTGGGTGAGCGGACCCGTGAAGGGAACGACCTTTGGCACGAAATGATGGAGTCCGGAGTTCTCGACAAAACCGCGCTGATCTACGGCCAGATGAACGAGCCCCCCGGAGCCCGTGCCCGCGTTGCGCTTTCCGGTCTGACTGTGGCCGAGTACTTCCGTGATGCTGAAGGCCAGGACGTCCTCTTCTTCGTCGACAACATCTTCCGCTTTACCCAGGCCGGTTCGGAAGTTTCGGCTCTCCTCGGCCGTATCCCTTCAGCGGTCGGTTATCAGCCGACCCTCTCCACCGAGATGGGCGAGCTGCAGGAGCGCATCACCACCACCAATAAAGGTTCGATCACCTCGGTTCAGGCCATTTATGTCCCGGCGGACGACTTGACCGACCCGGCGCCGGCGACCGCCTTCGCACACCTTGACGCGACCACGGTTCTGTCCCGTCAGATTGCCGAGCTCGGCATCTATCCGGCGGTTGACCCCCTCGACTCCACCAGCCGTATCCTCGATCCCCAGGTCATCGGCGAAGAGCACTACGCGGTTGCCCGCTCGGTGCAGTATGTCCTCCAGAAGTACAAGGATCTCCAGGACATCATCGCCATCCTCGGTATGGATGAGCTTTCGGAAGAAGACCGTCTCGTCGTCTCCCGCGCCCGCAAAATCCAGAAGTTCCTTTCGCAGCCCTTCCATGTTGCCGAGGTCTTTACCGGTTCACCGGGCAAATACGTCGAGCTCAAGGATACCATCGTCGGCTTCAAGGAGATCGTTGCCGGTAAGTACGACGACATCCCTGAGCAGGCGTTCTACATGGTCGGGACCATCGAAGAGGCCCTCGAAAAGGCCCGCAAGCTGGCAGCCTAACTTATCATCAGCGCGGCTTTCATCCCCCGCTGCGATAAAGGATCACGTACATGGCAGAAACGTTGAGATTGGAAATGGTCACACCTTATAAACAGGTCCTGGCCATCGATGTAGATGAAGTGACAGCACCGGCTACGCTCGGGGAGTTAGGAATTCTCCCCGGCCATACTCCGCTGCTCACCACCCTCAAGATCGGTGAACTCACTTATCGCCAGGGGACGGAGACCTTTCATGTGGCGGTCAACTGGGGTTATGTTGAAGTCGAGAATGACAAGGTGACGGTCCTGGTCGAGACGGCGGAGCCGGCTGATCAGATCGACCTGGCGCGCGCCAAAGAAGCCTTGAGTCGGGCGGAAACAGCGATCAAAACCTTGACGCCGGAAGATGTCGAGTTCGTCCAGATGGAAGCTTCTCTCGAACGCGCTCTGATTCGTATTCAGGTGGCAGAGCAGACACATCGCCGCGGCCACTAAAAAATAACCATCAAACGTTGATAACAGAAAAGGCGATCCTTGCGGGTCGCCTTTTTTGCGTCTTGGCTTTTTTCGAGTGGAATTTACTTCCGGGCCGCGGGGAGGAGTTCGTCAAGAACGGTAAAGATTTCAGTCATGTCCCTCATGGTGTAATCGGCCATATGGGCGATGCGGAAGGTAAGATTCTTGATCTTCCCATAACCGTTATCGATGGCATAACCGCGACCGGCCGCCAGTTTTTTGAGGAGTTCCAGATCGGTACCCTCATCGTTAGCGATACAGGTCAGGGTCACCGATTGCGCTCCCGCAGCGGCAAAGAGAGAGAAACCGTGGCGCAGAGCCCAGGCGCGGGTCGCTGTCGCCATGGTTTGATGGCGGGCGTAACGGTTTTCCAGCCCTTCCGCGAAGATCTTCTTGAGTTGATGATCAAGAGCAAAGATCAAACTGATCGCCGGCGTACTCGGCGTATTATCCTTAAGGTCGTTCTCCTCAAACTCGATAAAGTCGAAGTAGTAGCCGCGGTTCGGGGTGGTTTTCGCTTTGTCGAGGGCGCGGCGCGACACGGCGCAGACCGCCAGGCCGGGCGGGAGGCCAAAGGCCTTTTGTACGCCGGCGAGGCAGACATCCATCCCCAGCGCCGTGAAGTTTATGGGGACTGCCGTCATCGACGACACCGTGTCGACGATAAAGGAGACCTTTGGGTACTTCTTCATGACCGCCGCAATCTCGGTCAGCGGCGACAGGACGCCGGTCGAGGTTTCGTTATGGACCAAAGTCATGGCGTCGTATTTGCCGGTCGCCAAAGCACTATCGACCATCGCCGCTGTCACCGGTTGTCCCCATGCGGCGGCAAAGTGATCGGCTTCCAGACCGCAGCGTTTGGTGACATCGTGCCACTTGGCACTGAAGGCGCCGTTACTGAAGTTGGCGCAGCGCTTCTGGACGAGATTGCGCACTGCCCCTTCCATGATCCCGAAAGCGCTGGAGGTCGACAGGAAGACCGGTTCCGTGGTGTTGAGCAGGGCTTTGAGCTGATCGGTAACGCTTTTATGCACCACCGCATATTCCTTCATGCGGTGGCCGATCATCGGCGCGCACATCGCTTCGTAAACGTCGGGAGCAATCTGCACCGGACCGGGGATGTAGAGTTTTTTAGTCATGACGCGCTCCTGAAAAAGGACTGATTTGTAGCCGTGCAAGTAGCATAAAGAAGGTGGGGAAGTCAAGAAAGAGGCGGGGGAAGTGGTGTTTTTGACCAGTTGCAACCTGCGATAAACCCGTCAGCACCGGCAATCTTCTTCCCTGTCTCAGCAAAGTTTGTTAGTCTGCGCAAAGTCTCTATCCTTGGGAGGTATTTAGTTCTCTCCACTGCAAGTATGACGAAAATTGCCCGAAGGGTGGGGACAAATTGTCTCCCTCCTTTTGCTGAAACAGAAGCGTACGGAAAAATCGTACGCTTGAAAACAATATGGCTGGTAGGTCACGAATTGGGGGTGCTGCGGGGTAGGATGCATCAATCGTATCGGCCTCGAATCAAAAAATCGAAGGGGGGTACAAAATGTACCCCCCTTCGAGGGAAAAAATGGGTCTGGCTGGCAAGGTTGCTCAGGTATTGGAAAAATCTGGCTCCCAAGCAAAGATTGACGTTATAGTGTCCCCCCCGCAAAAGTAAGAGCAATTTGCAGATTTCTTGAAAAGTAGAGACTCATGGCTGTCGCAAGAAAAGTACATGAAGCCCAATCGTGCTACATCACTCCGGAAGGGGTGGAGCGCCTGCGTGAAGAGTTGCGCTTTCTCTGGAAGGTGGAGCGTCCCCGCGTTACCAAGGCGGTCACCGCTGCCGCTGCCGAAGGCGATCGCTCGGAAAATGCCGAATATATCTACGGCAAGAAGCGACTGCGCGAGATTGACAGTCGCGTCCGTTTTCTCGTCAAACGCCTCGATTCTTTGGCCGTGGTCGAGCAGCGCATCGGGCCGTGCGACACCATCTATTTTGGCGCCTGGGTGCGGTTGGAAGATGAAGACGGCGAAGAGGTCGTCTACCGGGTCGTCGGGCCGGATGAGTTCGATCCGAAGCTCGGCTGGATCAGCATGGATGCGCCGATGGGGCGCGCCCTCCTCGGCAAGAAAGAGGGGGAGGAGATCCTCGTCAAGCGACCGGTCGGCGATGCCCACTATACGGTGGTGGAGATCAGTTATCAGCCCTTCAAGGATTGAAAGAGACCATGCGCCGCTTCATCCTATTCTTATCGAGTAACGCCGGTCTCGGTTACGCGCCGGTCGCCTCGGGGACCTTCGGCACCCTCGCCGGGATCCCGGCTTACTGGCTCCTCGCCAAGCTGCCGCCGACCCTCTGGCTCCTCACCGTCCTCGCTCTCTTCTTCCTGTCCTGCTGGGTCGCCGGCGCCGCCGGTAAGATTTACGGCGTCGTTGATGACGGGCGCATCGTCATCGACGAGCTGATCGGTTATCTGGTGACGATCGCTCTCCTCCCCTTTACCTGGAAGGCGGCGATTCTCGGCTTCTTCCTCTTCCGCGTCTTCGATATTCTCAAGCCGCAGCCGGCGCGCTATTTTGATCGCCAGATCAAGAACGGTTACGGCGTTGTCCTTGACGATGTCGTCGCCGGCCTTTATGCCGCTCTTTGCCTGCGGCTGTTCCTCCACTTCTATCCGTAACCACTGCTAAGGAACGGTAAAACGATGCAAACATTCTCCCCGAAAATCGCCGTCCTCACCATCGGCGACGAACTTTTGAATGGTGAGATCTCCGACACCAATACCCGCCGCATCGCCCTGGCACTGGCGACGCGCGGTCTCTTTATTCGTGAAGTCATGAGTGTCGGGGATGATGAAGATTATATCTCCGAAGCGCTGCAGGAGCTGAGTGGACGCCGCCAGGTGGTGATTGTCACCGGTGGTCTCGGCCCGACCCACGACGATATGACGACCCGGGCCGCCGCCAAAGCCTTTCGCCGCCCGTTGATCCTCAATGACGAAGCGCTGCAGCAGATTCACGCTCACTTTCGCCGCACCGGCCGGGAGATGCATGCCGGCAATGAAAAACAGGCCCTCTTCCCCCAGAAGGCGACGTTAATCCCCAACCTCGTCGGCTCGGCCCCCGGTTTCCGGTTGCCACTGGATCATTGTACCCTTTATTTCCTCCCCGGCGTCCCGGCCGAGATGGAGCCGATGCTCGAAGCCTATGTCCTGCCGCAGCTGCAAGCCGCCCTTCCGCCCTCGACCTTTGTTGAACGGATCTTCACCCTCATCGGTGTTGCCGAGCCGCAAGTCGAGAATCTTCTTGCCGTTGCCGGCTTGCCGGCGGGGGTAATGGTCGGTTTTGGTGTCACCTTCCCCTTGGTCTATCTCAAGCTGCGCGCTCGCGGAGTCGATGCCGAAGAACTCCTTGACCGCAGTGAGCCGGTGGTGCTGCGCGCGGTCGGTGATTATCTGGTAGCGCGTGGCAAGGAGACGCTGGCAAGCGTCGTTGCCCAGTTGTTGCTCCGCTCCGGGGAGACCCTGGCTCTGGCCGAATCGTGCACCGGCGGAATGATCGCCGCGCAGTTGACCGATATCCCCGGCGCTTCCGCTTTTTTTGAGCGCGGCGCGGTGACCTATGCCGACAAGGCCAAGGTAAGTTGGCTGAAGGTTCCGGTCTGGATGATCGAGCAGGAAGGGGCGGTGAGTGCGACGACCGCAAAGTTGATGGCGCGGGGAATCCGGCGCGTTGCGGCGACCGATTTCGGCCTGGCGGTCACCGGTATCGCCGGTCCGAACGGCGGTACAGCGGAGAAGCCGGTGGGGACGGTCTACATGGCCCTGGCGACGGCCGAAGGGGAGCGGGTGGTCTGTCATCATTTTGGCGGAAGTCGCGACGAAATCCGCCGTTTGAGCGCGGCGCATGCCCTTGATCTCCTCCGCCGTCATCTCCTTGGTCTCCTGGATGACAACCAAGGTTCCGAAAGTTCTTCCCCGGCGCAATAATTCCGGGGGAAGCAGGCCGCCGTTACCAAGATTCCCTTGAAATAAGCGGGATGATTATGCTATCCGTAAACGATTCAAAAAATCTTGCTCCTTGCCTCTGCCGGGCAAGGAGCCAAGAGATAAATAACATCCTACCGGGGGTTTACTGATGAAAGAAAATGATCGCAGCCGCGCTATTGAACTGGCGATGGGACAGATTGAAAAGCAGTTTGGCAAAGGGAGCATCATGCGCCTCGGCGAGGATGCGGTGATCCCGGAAATTCAGTCGATCTCCACCGGCTCCCTGGCCCTGGACATTGCTCTCGGCGTTGGCGGCGTGCCGCGCGGCCGGGTCATTGAAATCTACGGTCCGGAATCGTCCGGCAAGACGACTCTGGCGCTGCACATTATTGCCGAAGCCCAGAAGAGCGGCGGCATTGCCGCCTTCATCGATGCCGAACATGCCCTCGATGTCTCTTATGCCCACAAGCTCGGGGTAAAGACTGACGATCTCCTCATTTCGCAGCCCGATACCGGCGAACAGGCGTTGGAGATCGTCGATGTTCTGGTGCGCAGCAATGCCCTCGACGTGCTGGTGATCGACTCGGTGGCGGCGCTGGTGCCGAAGGCGGAAATCGAAGGGGAGATGGGGGATGCGCACATGGGACTGCAGGCGCGGCTCATGTCGCAGGCGCTGCGCAAGCTCACCGGGACGATCAGCAAGTCGAACTGCTGCGTCATCTTCATCAATCAGATTCGTATGAAGATCGGCGTCATGTTCGGCAATCCCGAGACGACCACCGGGGGGAATGCCCTGAAATTCTACGCCTCGGTGCGCATGGACATTCGCAAGATCGCCGCAATTAAAAACGGTCAGGATGTCGTCGGCAGTCGCACCCGGGTCAAGGTTGTCAAGAACAAGGTGGCTCCCCCCTTCAAAGAGGCGGAGTTCGATATCACCTACGGACTGGGGATCTCCCGGGTCGGCGATATCGTCGATCTCGGCTCCGAGAGCAACGTCATCGACAAGAGCGGCGCCTGGTTCTCTTATAATGGCGAGCGCGTCGGCCAGGGCCGGGAGAATGCCAAGCAGTATCTCCTTGATCACCCGGAAACCTGCGCTGCCATTGAAGCGAAGATTCTCGAACACTACGGCTTGAGCGCGCGCACCGCCAAGAACGATTAGTCCCCGCGATCGGAAAAATGAACCATGCAGCTTGACGATATTCTCAAATTTGCCCGCACCGCCGGTGCTTCAGACATCCATATCAAGGCCGGACTCCCCCCGGTCTACCGGATTGATGGCGAGCTCAAACCGTTGACCAAGGCGCCGCAGCTGACGCAGGAGATGACGCATGAGATGGCGTACAAGATTATGGACGCCAAACAGCGGCAGCGTTATGAAGATGTTCACGAGATTGATATGGCGTACGGGGTGGCGGGGTTGGGCCGCTTTCGCGTCAACATCTTTGCGCAGCGCGGCGCGGTGTCGATGGTCTTCCGCTTTATCCCCTTCGACATCAAAAACCTTGATGACCTGATCCTGCCGCCGGTGATCAAGAAGATTATTGCTGAAAAGCGCGGATTGGTCCTGGTCACCGGCGCCACCGGCTCCGGGAAATCGACGACTTTGGCGGCAATGATCGATTACATCAACAACCATAGCACCACGCATATCGTCACCATTGAAGATCCGATCGAATTTCTCCATCGCGACCGCCGGAGTATTATCAATCAGCGCGAAGTCGGGACCGATACCGACAATTACGCCAATGCCTTGCGGAGCGCCCTGCGCCAGGATCCCGATGTTATCCTCCTCGGCGAGATGCGGGACATCGAGACAATGGAGATTGCCATGCACGCCGCCGAGACCGGCCACCTGGTCTTTTCGACCCTGCACACCATCGATGCCGGGGAATCGATCAACCGCATTGTCGGTTCTTTCCCGCCCCACCACCAGCGGCAGATTCGTGCCCAGCTTTCGGCGACCTTAAAGGCGGTTATTTCCCAGCGGCTGATCCCGAGAATCGACGGCAAGGGCCGGGTGCCAGCGGTGGAGGTGATGATCTCGACGGCACGGGTCCGCGAGTTGATCAATGATGCCAACAGGACCAATCTCCTCGCCGAGTCGATTCAGCAGGGCTATATTTCTTACGGTATGCAGTCCTTCGATCAGTCACTGATGAGTCTGGTCAAGCGCAACCTCGTCTCCTATGAAGAGGCGGTGGCGCAGTCATCGAATCCTGATGATTTCAAGCTGAAGTTCTCCGGCATCTCTTCCTCCTCCGACCTGTCGTGGGACAACTTCGACAACCCCGCGGACGAAAAAAGTGGAGCTAAAAACTAAAAGCTCGAGCGCTGCCGCGGCCTATGCCGCGGCTCTGCGCCTCCTCACCCGGCGCGGTTATGCCGAAGCCGAGCTGCACGGGCGACTCCTCGACAAGGGTTATGACGCTGCCGACGTCGACGCGACGCTGACCCGTTGCCGCGCGCTTGGCTACCTCGACGATGCGCACTTTGCGCAGCAGCGGGCCCTGGCGCTGCTGCGGAACGGGCGAGCGGTGGGGCGGCGGGCGTGCCTTGATCTCCGCCACCGCGGCATCACTGCCGAACTTGCCGCAACGGCCGTGGCCGCGGCCGAGAGCGAACATCCGCCGCAAGAGTTGCTGCGCGCCCAGCTCGCCCGACGTTATCCCCACTTCGACTATGCCACCGCTGATGCTGCCAGCCGGCGCCGGATCATCAACTTTTTTTTGCGCCGGGGATTTGAACTCTCACTGGTGCTGACTACTTTACAGACTGAAAAGGATAATCGATCATGACCGGAAGTGAGATTCGCACCCGTTTTCTTCACTACTTCACCGAGCGCGGGCACACGGTCGTCCCCTCCTCGCCTTTGATCCCCCATAACGATCCGACCCTCCTCTTTACCAATGCCGGCATGAATCAGTTCAAGGATTGCTTCCTCGGATTGGAGAAGCGCGACTATCTCCGTGCCGCTTCGTCGCAGAAGTGTGTCCGCGCCGGCGGCAAGCATAACGACCTGGAAAATGTCGGCCGCACCGCCCGCCACCACACCTTCTTCGAGATGCTCGGCAACTTCTCCTTCGGCGATTACTTCAAGAAAGAGGCGATCGCTTATGCGTGGGAATTTCTCACCGTCGATCTCAAACTCGACAAGGATCGCCTTTACGTCACCGTCTTTACCGATGACGACGAAGCCGCCGAGATCTGGCACCAGCAGGAAGGGGTGCCGCGCGAGCGCATCTATCGTTTCGGCGAAAAGGATAACTTCTGGTCGATGGGCGATACCGGCCCCTGCGGCCCTTGTACCGAGATCTTCTGGGACAACGGTCCCGAAGTCGGTTGCGGCTCCCCCGACTGTGCGGTCGGCTGTGACTGTGATCGCTACATGGAGATCTGGAACAACGTCTTCATGCAGTTTGACCGCTCTGCCGACGGGACGTTGACGCCGCTGCCGAAACCGGCCGTCGATACCGGCATGGGGCTGGAGCGGATCACTACCGTCATGCAGGGGGAGAAGTCCAACTACGACACCGACCTGTTGCAGGGGATCATCCGCTACATCGAAGAGTTGAGCGGCAAGTCCTACCGCGCTGATGCCAGGGATGATATTTCGATGCGGGTCATTGCTGATCATCTTCGCGCCATGACCTTCCTCATCTGTGACGGGGTACTGCCGAGCAACGAAGGGCGCGGCTATGTCCTGCGCCGGATCATGCGACGCGCCGCCCGTCATGCGCGCATGCTCGGCTTCGGTGAACCGGTCCTGTATAAGGCGGTCGATGCCGTCGTCAAGATGATGAGCGATGCCTTCCCCGAACTCCTCGAACGGGAAACTTATGTGAAGCGGGTGGTGCGCGCCGAGGAAGAGCGTTTCATGGCGACCCTCGACAACGGCCTGCGTATTCTCAACGAAGAGATCGCCACTTTGAAAGCAGCGGGCAAGCGCGAAATCCCCGGCGACCTCCTCTTCAAGCTTTACGATACCTTCGGTTTCCCGGTCGATCTCACCGCTGATATCGTCGGCAGTGACGGTTTCGGCATCGATGAAGCCGGCTTTAATCTGTGCATGGAAGAGCAGCGCAAAAAAGCTCGCGAGCACTGGAAGGGCTCGGGGGAAGCGGCGGTCTCGACGATCTACCGCCGTCTGCGTGAAGAAGGGATCAGCAGTGAATTTACCGGCTACCACGCCCTGACCGATTACGGCACCGTCCTGGCGTTGGTGCGCGGCGACCAGCAACTCAGTGAAGCCCGGGCTGGTGAAGAGGTGGAAGTCATCACCTCGGCCACCCCCTTTTACGGGGAGTCGGGTGGTCAGGCCGGTGACCAGGGGGAGATCAGCTCCGGTGGCGCACATCTGCGGGTGGTGGAGACGCGCCGCCCTCTTCCCGAGATTACTGTCCACCTCTGTGAAGTCCTGTCCGGGGTGCTCCGTTCAGGCGAAGCCGTCGATCTGACGGTCGCGGCTTCAGTCCGGCGTGCTTCCGCTCTCAACCATACCGCCACCCATATCCTGCAGGCAGTCCTTGCCAAGGTGCTGGGAGAGCACATCAAACAGGCCGGTTCCCTCGTCACCCCGGAGCGCCTGCGCTTTGACTTTACCCACTTCTCGGCGCTGACTGGCGCAGAGTTGACAGAGATCGAGACCCGGGTCAACAGTGCCATTCGCGACAATGGCCGGGTTGAGACCCGGATCATGAGCGCCGATACGGCTGTGGCCGCCGGTGCAACTGCCCTCTTTGGCGAAAAGTACGGAGAGACGGTACGGGTCGTCTCGGTCGGCGATTTCAGCATGGAGCTCTGCGGCGGCACCCATACCTCGGCGGCTGGCGACATCGGCCTCTTCAAGATTCTTCAGGAAAGCGGCATTGCTGCCGGCGTGCGCCGCATCGAAGCGGTGACCGGCGCCCGGGCCCTGCAGTTGGTGCAGGAAGAGGAAGAAACCCTGCATCGCCTTGCCGCTATCGTCAAGAGCGATCGCGGTCAGCTCGAAGCCCGTTTGAAGAAGCTGATGGAGCAGCAGCGCGATCTTGAGCGCGAGGTCGAAACCCTGTCAGCCAGGCTTCATGCCGGCCGTTCGCAGGAGCTGCTGGCGCAGGTGCGCGAGGTCGTCGGCATCAAGTTTCTGGCCACCCAGCTCGACGGGCTCGACGGCAAAGGTTTGCGCGAATTCTCTGATCAGCTGCGCGATCGATTCCCTTCCGGAGTGATCGTCCTTGCTTCGGCCCTGGACGGCAAGGCCAACCTCCTGGTCGCGGTGAGTAAAGATCTCCTCGGTCGTCTGAGTGCCGGTGAGCTGATCAAACCCCTCGCGGCCCTGGTTGGCGGCAAGGGGGGCGGGCGTCCCGAGCTCGCTCAGGCGGGGGGGACAGATCCCGCCGGTCTGAGCGCGGCCCTGGCCAGTGTCAGTGACCACCTTGAAAAGAGTTCAGGTTGATAAAGATGCGCCAGGAAGAGACAATCCTCCCGGCAGTGTTATAGTTGATTCGTCATGTTAGCGATGAGGAACCGCCCGACTATGTCGATTGAGGGAACGCCTGCGCTGCCGGTACTGCTCGTCGTTGATGACGCTGAAGTCATCCGCCAGCTTTGTGCCCACGCCCTCACCGACTTTCGCACACTGCAGGCCGCCAACGGGCTCGAGGCGCTGGCGATGCTGGAACGGGAAAGGATCGATATCGTCCTCACCGACGTGATGATGCCCGAGATCGACGGCCTTGAACTTTTACGCCGGATCAAAGAACAGACCCCCAATCGGGTGGTGGTGGTCATGACCGGCTTTGCCGATCGCGACATTATCCTGCAGGCGCTCAAGGCGAATGCCGATGATTTTATTACCAAACCGATCAATTTGCTGCAGCTGCGCAACGTGCTGCGTAAGGCGATGGAACGGCAGCAGTTGCGGGAAGAACTGATTGAACTCAAGGGGATGGATCGCCTCAAGGCCGAATTCCTCGGGCTGGTGTCGCATAAACTCAAGACGCCGGTCACCTCGGTTTCGCTCTTTTTGCAGAACATTGCCGCCGGGACCATCGATCCCCGCGACCCCGCCTGTCAGGAGGTGCTGGCTCTGGCGCAAGGAGAGCTGGAGAACCTCCAGCAGCTGATCCGTGATCTCCTTTTTTACAGCGAACTGATTCTCCTGCCGCCGCCTCTGCGCCGCAGCAAATGCCAACCCCTTGACCGGGTCGCACTTCTGCTCAAGGAGCTCCTCCCCGAGTTGAGCAGGCACGGGCTGGAATTGGTCTTTACGCCGCCGGCGTCCCTGCCGGAAGTGCCCCTTGACCGCAGCCAGTTCGACTTTATCCTGCGGGCGCTCCTGCTCAATGCCATCAAATTTACCCCGTCGGGCGGAGAAGTGGCTGTGGAGCTGGAAGCGACAGCCGAGCAATTTACGCTGCAAGTCAGCGACAGCGGCGTCGGTATTGCCACGGATGAACTCCCCAAAGTCTTTGAAAAGTTCTATCAGGTCGATCCCCACCGCAGCGGTCAGGTGCGAGGTTTCGGTCTCGGCCTGTATTATGCGCGGCAGTTTGTTCAGGATCATGGCGGTACCATTCAGCTGGTCAGCGCGCCCGGGGTGGGGACGACGGCGACGGTGACCCTGCCGCTGGCCGAAATAAATAATTTTGTTTGAAAATTCGCTGAAGTATTCAGCCGTGCCGGCGCTCTCGCCGGCGTTTTTCTTTTTCAAAGAGCGAAATCATGGTATATAATTTCACTTTTTCGGCGGGAATCTTTTCGATCCGGAGGGCGCGATGCAGGAGTTGATCAATAAAGCCAAGGTGCTGATGGAGGCGCTGCCTTACATCAAGCGGTTCACCAATACGACGATCGTCATCAAGTACGGCGGTCACGCCATGGCTGACGAGCGGCTCAAGGAGTCCTTTGCCCAGGATATCGTCCTCCTCAAGTATATCGGCCTTAATCCCGTCATCGTCCATGGCGGCGGGCCGCAGATTAACGAGACCCTCAAGAAGTACGGGATCGTCTCGGAGTTCGTCCGCGGCATGCGCGTCACTGATGCCCAGACCATGGCGGTTGTCGAGATGGTCCTGGTCGGCCAGGTCAATAAAGAAGTCGTCGGGCTGATCAATCGGCACGGCGGCCGCGCCGTCGGTCTCTGCGGCAAGGACGGCGAACTCCTTCTCAGCAAGAAGCTGCTGCAGGAGATCCAGGGGGCGGACGGTTCCGTCGAACAACTCGATCTCGGTTTTGTCGGTGATGTCGTGCAAGTCAATCGCGAGCTTATCGAGACCTTGGAGCGCGCCCGTTTTATCCCGGTCATCGCCCCGACCGGGGTCGGTGTTGACGGTCAGAGTTACAACATCAATGCCGATGTCGTCGCCGGTCGTGTCGCCGCCGCCCTCGGCGCTGAAAAGCTCATCCTCCTCACCGATGTGCAGGGGGTAAAGAATAAGGACGGCCAGCTCCTCACCAGCATTCCGGTGGCGCAGATGCAGGCATTGATCGCTGACGGCACCATCGCCGGCGGCATGATCCCCAAGGTCGAATGTTGCGCCGAAGCTCTGGCCGGCGGCGTCAAGAAAGCGCACATCATCGATGGCCGTGTCGAGCACGCGGTGCTGTTGGAGATCTTCACCGATACCGGCATCGGCACGGAGATTGTGAAGTAGGTTTCTGGTAGCGGATGACCCAGCCGGAGGGCTGCAAATGGCAGAAAAACGGATTGTCATTATTGCCGGGCCGAACGGGGCAGGAAAGACGACCTTTGCTCGTGAATTCTTGCCCCAGGAAGCGGACTGTCCGGATTTCATCAATGCTGACCTGATCGCTGCCGGACTTGCTCCCTTTAATCCAGAGGCTGCGGCGTTGCGTGCCGGGAGGTTGATGCTCGAAGAAATCCATGCGCGCATTCGTCAGGGTAAAAGTTTTGCTTTTGAAACGACCCTCAGCGGTCGGGCTTATGCAACTATGCTGCGAGAGAGTCGTAAGCAGGGCTATCATATTCAGCTGATTTTTTTGAGTCTGCCCTCTGCCGACATGGCAGTTTCGCGCGTCGCTGCCCGTGTCGCACAAGGGGGGCACAATGTGGCGGAAACAGTTATTCGCCGCAGATTTGTTGCAGGACAGCGGAATTTTCACACAATTTACAAGATGCTGGTCAATACTTGGGTTTTGTACGACAACTCCGGCAATAAACCTGTGACACTTGCAAGTGGAGAAAACCCATGAAAACTCTTAGAAAAGAACTCTCCCCCGAGTTGGCCGCTATCGACGCAGCCATGCAACGCGCGGCGCGTTCTGCTCATGCCTTGGCCCGCAGAACCAAGACTCCATGTTATATCTGGAAAGATGGAGTTATTGTCGATTTGAATGAACAACGGAAGAGCGGGCGAGGGAAGTCGGTTGGTTCCAGTGGGAAGAATCAGAAGTAGACAGAGATGGCTCAGGCAACAACTGCCATAATCGAAGCAATTCAACGTTACGTTCGCGTCTTGGAAGAACAGGGTATCCATGTCGACGACGCCATTCTCTTCGGCTCCTTCGCCAAAGGGACCGCCAGAGATGAGAGCGATATCGATGTCGCGCTGATCTCGGAAGCATTCAGTGGCGACCGTTTCGACGACCGTCGCCGAATCGTGCCGCTCCGTCGTGCCATTGACAGTCGTCTCGAACCGATGCCGTTTCGTCCTGAAGGTTTTGCTGGTGGGGGGAATCTGGTGGATGAGATCAAGAAGGACGGGATTCGGATTGAGTTGTGATGAAGAGGCGGGAAGTCGCAAGACATATAAACTCATCGACGGAGGATGGTGTCGATCGAGTTATTCGGAGGATAAACATATGAGGGGAAAATTTGGCTTAGTCGTCGTAGTGATAGTTTGTCTATTGCACACATTCTCAGGTATTTCATGGGGTGAGGAACTCCCTTTATTTTTTACATGGATTCAAGAGAAGGCCGAAAACGGTGATGCCTCTTCTCAGGTTGATCTTGGCGCAATGTTTCTCAATGGAGAAATTGTTCAACAGAACGACAATGAGGCAGTCAAATGGTTTCTTAAAGCTGCTGAGCAAGGCAATGCCTCTGGACAAAGTTTGCTTGGGTATTGTTATAGAAAGGGGTTAGGCGTTCAAATTGATTATGCCGAAGCGTTAAAGTGGTTACGCAAAGCCGCCGATCAGGGGTATGCGGAGGCACAAAACGACATTGGAGAAATGTACGACAACGGTCAAGGTGTCTCAGAAAATAATCAAGAGGCAGTAAAATGGTATCAGTTGTCGGCAGAGAACGGGTCTGCACAGGCTCAGTTTAATCTTGCCAGAATGTACTATTTTGGTGATGGCGTTTCTAAAAACTTCAAGGAATCGATAAGTTGGGGCCTAAAATCTGCTGAGCAGGGCCATGTCAAAGCACAATTTAGCCTTGCTTGGTCGTATTATCACGGTGAGGGAGTCCCACAGGATTTTAGTTTGGCCGCTAAGTGGTACAAAATGGCAGCGGAACAGGGTGATGCAGAATCCCAACATAATTTAGGCTTGATGTGTCGCAATGGTGAAGGAGTTTTAAAAGATGACACTGAAGCGGCATATTGGTTTCTAAAAGCCGCTGAACAAGGAGTCGAATCTTCACAAGAAGCGATTGGATCAATGTATTACTCTGGTAGAGGGGTACCAAGAGATGCCACTCAAACGGCAAAATGGTA
>JAXMLA010000015.1:0-1801 GCA_034370465.1 Desulfuromonadales bacterium | reverse complement strand
GGGCGAGTCCCGGAAGGTGATTTCCGGCGAGGTCTCGGAGAAGCTGGAATACCGGCCGGGCAAGCGAATCGTCAATGTCTATAAACGGCCCCAACGGAACTTGTCAATGAAAAAGAGACACTTCCTGCAACAATTTAGTGTAGCGCCGGAACGCTATTTAGTAAGGCCGGTTTATTGATCCAGACGGCTTGGGGAAGTGGCGCAGGTGTTGGCGGTTTTCCCTTGAACCGTTTTGGATGTTTTTCATAGGCAGCGTTCAGAACGGCCTGACGTTCTTTGACAATTTGCTCAGCCCGTCCGTAATGGACATCCTCCGGAGTCAGGCACCCGATTCCGGAATGGTAATGTTCGCTGTTATACCAACGGAAGAACGGTTGGCAAAATAATCTGGCATCCACGATGGCGCCAAACCGTTCCGGGAAATCCGGGCGGTATTTGAGGGTCTTGAACTGAGATTCAGAATAGGGGTTATCATTACTCACATGGGGCCGTGAGTGGCTCTTGGTGATTCCCAGATCAGCCATCAAAAAAGCGACCGGTTTGGACTTCATACTGGGCCCCCGATCGGCATGGATCGTCAGGCGCCCCGGCTGGATATTCTGTTTTTCACAAGTCTGTTCAATCAGTTTCTGCGCCAGGGAGGAGAGTTCCCGGTGAGCCACCATCCATCCCACCACGTACCGGCTGAAGACATCGAGGATCACGTAAAGGTAATAGTACGTCCATTTTACCGGGCCTTTGAGTTTTGTGATGTCCCACGACCAGAGTTGATTGGGCGCGCAGGCAAGCAGCTCGGGTTTTTGGTAAGGGGGATGAGTCAGTTGATTTCGCCGTTCCTTAACCTCTTCATGTTTCTCCAGAATCCGATACATGGTCCTTACGGAGCACAGGTAATTGCCTTCATCCAGAAGCGTGTTGTAGATTTCCAGAGGCGCCTGATCAACAAAACGATCTGCGTGGAGAATCTCCAGAACAGCCTTTTCCTCTTCACCGGATAAGGACAAGGGCGGAACCGAACGCGGACGTTCCTCTCGGCCATCTTCCTCCGGTTTCTGCCAGCGGTAGAAACTGGATCGTGGGACTGCCAACGCAACACAGGCCTGTTGGACGTTCACCGCTTTTGCCAGGGATTCTGTTATCTTCATGAGGTCATCTCTTCCTTGGGATCGAGGGACATCTGGAATATCTCGGCAATTTTTTTTTGAGCCGCGATGATCAGTTCCGCCTGCCGGAGCTTATGTTCTAACTTCTGGGTTGCCTTCTCCAGTTCGGCAATCCGGCGGAGCGAGGGATCGGGTTTCTTTTCCTTCGGACCTCGCTTTTTCGGTGAAAGTGCCTCTAATGTTCCCCGCTCCGCTTGTCGCCGCCAAGTGATCAGATTGGAGGAGTATAACCCCTCTCGACGCAAAAGGGCGCCCAACCGACCCTGCTCTTTGCAGGCTTCCGCCTCCTGGAGAATACGACGTTTGTATTCTGCCGTAAACCGCCGGCGAACGGCCTTCTCGGACACCTCGGAATCGGGAACAACAGACAGACCTGCCAGACCTCCGGTCCGGCCACTTGAGGAAATTCCAGTCGCCCTACGGGCTCCTTCCATTTCCGCAAGTCCATTTGAATCATGAAACAACATCGCTTCCTTCTTCTCCATTATATCTCTCCTTCCCGCCCCTATTATATACTCTAAATTCAAAGGGAGGAAGTGTCTCACTTACATTGGCACAGAGGGGACTTTCAGTAATCTCGTAGCCATAATACCGTAATATTGAATTTAATGACTTGCGTAAGTATCTTTTGATGCGCA
>JAXMLA010000014.1:0-1036 GCA_034370465.1 Desulfuromonadales bacterium | reverse complement strand
CAGGCGGCGATAATGTTCGCCGCCTGCAAATCACTTCAATCTTCGTCAAGCAGTTCCCGTACTGCCCCCTTGTCCGCGGATGTTACGTGGGCCGCGTAGGTCTTTAGCGCTATTGAAATTTTGCGTTCGCGCCCCGCGGGTTTAAAGGCGGCTTTTCCCTTGGCCTCCTCTTTTTTTCTGCGGGCTGCGAGCGCTTCATCGCTCACGAGGAGGTTTATTGATCTTTGCGGGATGTCGATCTCGATCTCGTCGCCCTCTTCAACGAGGGCTATGTTTCCTCCGGCGGCCGCTTCAGGAGAAACGTGTCCGATAGAGAGGCCGGCCGTTCCCCCTGAGAATCTTCCGTCAGTAATGAGGGCGCACTCTTTGCCGAGCCCCATCGATTTTATGTAGGAGGTAGGGTAGAGCATCTCCTGCATTCCAGGGCCCCCCTTCGGGCCCTCGTATCTTATGAGTACGATGTCGCCCGCTTTTATCTTTCCGCCGATAATATTTTCTATCGCCGCATCCTGCGAGAAGAATACTTTGACCCTTCCCTTGAATTTGAAGAGAGATTCATCTACCCCCGCGGTCTTGACGATAGATCCGTTCAAAGCGATATTGCCGAATAGTACGGCAAGCCCCCCCTCGGCGCTGTAGCATCCCGATATGTTTCTAATGCATCCATTTATTCTGTCGCGGTCGAGTTCATTTGACTTCGCGTCCTGTGATCCGAGGATAAGATTTCTTCCTATGCGGCCGGGGGCGCTCGAGTAGAGGTCGATCGCCTCAGGGATTGCTGTGGTGCGCATTATGTCGTATCTATCGAGGGTTTCGCCGAGCGAATCAGAATCGACCCTTTTTACCGAGGCGTCGATGAGCCCGGCCCTGTCGAGCTCGCCCATTATTGCCATGATCCCCCCCGCGCGGTTTACGTCCTCCATGTGAAAGTGCGAGCTCGGCGCGACCTTGCAGAGGTTGGGCACCCTGCGTGATAATGAATCGATATCGCTCATGGTGAAATTGACTTCACCCTCGCGCGCGATTGCGAGAAGGT
>JAXMLA010000013.1:0-3568 GCA_034370465.1 Desulfuromonadales bacterium | reverse complement strand
GTTGAACGGGGTTAGCGCGCAGTTGGAGTCGCAACTGTGATTCATGAAGCGCGCATCTTCCCATGCCAGAACATAGTAACCATTCTGGTTGCGATAGGTAAAGCGCGCCTTTAGTGCGGCGAACTGTGAAGGCAGGGAGGCCATCGCCTGCGGTGTCAGAATCCGGTCCAGCGCGTCGTGTACCCAGATCAGCGTCCCCTTCGGGAGCGGGCGGATTGCGACCAGGCCAAGGCCGACAGCGGGACTGATGGAGGTAAGAACGGCGTCCGGGTGGATCATGGTTTGACCTGCAGATAGTCCCGGGAGGAGGGCAAGGGCAGTTTCCCCTGGACCCAGCCGAGCCATGATTGCTTGTCCCGGAGATAGGGCAGCAGTGGCTGGGGAACCTGTGCCGCATAGGCAAGGGCGGACAGGGCCCGGCGGTCCAGGTCAGGCCACAGCTGCAGCAGGTCCGTCTCCCCGATCGTGCCGCGGCAGCCCGGAGCCCCGCACCTGCAGGGAAGAGGCTCCGGGAGATTGAGGGTTCCGTACTCGCAGGTCAGTTCATCGCCAGGGGCCAGATCGCGGACGGCAATTTCCACGTCCGAACCGATTCCGAGCATGGCCGGGTCGCAGGAATGATTGACATAGCGGCCATGGTCCCAGCAAAGGATGAAATCGCCGGCGGCATCGACGTAGGTGTAACGGTCCAGAAGCTGGCGGCAGGGAGGCATGAGCGCCGTGCGCCAGGCGGGCGAGAGACGTCGGTCCAGTTCGCACAGGGTCCAGACGATGGTTCCCTGGGGGATGGGGCGGGTGGCAAAGACCCCCCAGCCGATCGTCGGATCCTTGAAGCGCAACTCGGTATCAGGATGAATCATGGGGATCAGTCCTTCCGATAACGCTCCAGCAGGCGCTCGTGGAGTTCGGGCGCCTGTGACAGCAGGGTTTTGAAGTGGGTGCGCGGCAGGGTGAGCATCAGACAGTGCGAGAGGGTACGGATCGAGGCGTTGCGCGGGGCATGGGTCAACAGGGCCAGTTCGCCAAAATGATCGCCGTCCTGCAGGACGGCGACTCGCGCCAGTTCCCCGTCCGCGGCAGAGGCGCGCAGCACTTCCACGGAGCCGTGGGCGATCAGGTAGAAGCGGTCTCCGGCATCGCCTTCCTGGAAAATGAGGCGGCCGGCGGGGTATTCTTCCGGGCAGAACTGCGGCGCGAGTTTTTCCAGCAGGTTTTCAGGAAGATCGGCGAGGATGGGAACGGAACGGAGTCTTGCTGCCATTACCTTCGCCTCGTCTCCGTCCTTGCTGATCGAAATTCCCTGCTGCTTCAAGGCGAGACGGGCATAGAGGCCGCCATGCTTTATCAGTTCCGCATGGGTGCCGGATTCGCACAGGCGCCCATGCTCCAGGACGAAAATGCGGTCGCAGGCAATCGCGCTCCCCAGCCGATGCGTGACGCTGATGACCGTCCGGTTCTTGCCGATGCGGCTGAGCGTGGCATTGATGGAGGCCTCGGTGGCCGGATCGAGGGAGGAAGTCGCCTCATCGAGAATCAGGATCGGCGGGTTGCGCAGTAGTGCCCGGGCGATTCCGATCCGCTGCCGCTGCCCGCCCGAAAGCCGTCCCCCCCGCTCCCCGGCCGGGGTTTCGTACCCTTGCGGCAAGGCCAGGATGAAGTCGTGGATTTCGGCCGCCCGGGCCGCCGCCTCCACTTCCGCATCCGTCGCGCCTAGTCTGCCGATACGGATGTTTTCGCGCAGGGAAATATTGAACAGAAAATTTTCCTGGAAGACGATGCCGATGTTGGCGCGCAGGCTTTTCTGGGTCACGCTGCAAATATCGTGGCCATCATACTTGACGGCACCGGCCTGGGGGTCAAAAAACCGCATCAACAAATTGACGATCGTACTCTTGCCGGACCCGCTGGGGCCCACGAAGGCCACGTTTTCGCCGCGACGGACGACCAGATCGATCCCGTCGAGGATGCGCGTTTCCTCGTTATAGCCGAACCGGACGTCTTGAAAGTGGATTTCCTGCGAAAAGGGCGGCAGTTCGACAGCGTCCGGAGCGTCGTTGATCTGGGTTGGGGCCTGGAGGACCTCGCTCACTCGCGCCATGCCCCCGGCGGCCTGGACGAGGGTGGGCACGTATTGCGCCAGGTAAATCAGCGAAGAGGAAAGCGTCACGAAAAGGGCCTGGAACGCCACCAATTCCCCGAGCGACATACCGCCCGAGTACACCAGGTAGGCGCCGGCCCCGGTCACGATGACCTGCATCAGCAGCGTGCCGCTGCCAGCAGAACGCTCCACCAGCGCCCCCAGCAGGCTCACCCGGCGCGTACTCCTGGCCAGATCTTCGTTGTCCCGGCGAAACTTGTCGAGCAGGGGCAACTGATAGGAAAGCGCCTTGACGGTCGGCTGGGCCGCAAGGTTCTCCTGAATGGCCGCCAGTACGCCGCCTTCCTGCGAGCGCCGGAAGATGCTGGCCCTGGTGGCCCGGGGCGTGAAAATGCCTGGTCCGATGATGATGATCGGGCAGACGAGCAGCGCCGCCAGGGCGAGCCGCCAGTCGAGAATGAACAGCAGGACGGTGTGACTGGCCACATCCAGCAGTGGAATGACGGCCCAGGCCAGCGCCGAGCCCAGGGCGCTTTCCACCGCGTTGAGATCTCCGGAAAAGCGGGCCAGGAGATCGCCCGACCGGGAACGCGAGAAATAACTCAGCGATTGATACTGCAGGCGGCTGAACATGGCGTAGCGAACCGCGCCGATCGCATTCGCCGTCACCCGTGCATAAAGGTAATCGCGCAGCAATCCCAGCGCGGAAACCAGAATCGCCGCAACCGCCAGGCCGACCACGATGAGGGCGAGAAGCCGTCCATCCTTCTTCAGGATCGCGTCATCGACAATGAACTTGAAGGAAAAAGGCAGCGCCGCATTGAAGGCCATTTCCGCCAGCAGGATGAACCCGATCAGGACCAGCAGGGCGCGCCAGGGCCGGGCAAAAGGACGCAATTCACAGAACAACGCGCTAAAAGACACTCAATACCCCCCAAGCCTTAGTCACTAGCCGCCACATTGCCGGTGCGGAGGGCCAGATATCTTGGTGCGGACATCCAACCCACGGGAAATCGCGTACATCCGGAAGGCACTCCGAACGTCAGAGAGGGACGGGCGTATATGCTGACCTTCAATCCGGTATTGATAAGGCATGGCCATTTCGCTATGGGCGTATATGACGAGGGAGCTGGTATGTCAACCTTTTTTTACCTGCCCCGAGGGGCTCTTTGGCAGATTTCAGGTGGTGGATTCAGGTAAAAAGAGGATTTGTTTTTCCCGGTAAATCTGCTAAAAGGGAATAACGGCCTGGTACCCATGCCAGCACGTAAAGAATGTTTACAACTTCCTGTACTACACACATCGTCAACCTCGATGAAAATGCATGATTTCGAATAAGCGTCAATCCGAAGTTGTTCAGCGCAAGAATATGAAAACATTCCCCGCATTGGAAACAATTTTGGATTGACGCTTGAAGAACTAAGCCGCGTGCCGCAAGCTATGGAGTTTCAATCGTATCTTTCTTGTTTT
>JAXMLA010000012.1:0-1201 GCA_034370465.1 Desulfuromonadales bacterium | reverse complement strand
GTTCCCGGTTGGCGTTCCAGTGCGCCATAAGCAAAAAAAACGGCTGCCGAAGCAGCCGTTCTTCTTGACGCAAGCCCGTATTACTTGGCGGGAGCGGCAGCGGGAGCAGCCGGCGCGGTCGGGAACGGGAAAGCGAAGGGCTGGCCGGCCGGAACCTGGAACAACTGGTTCAAGGCGTTCAGGTCGAACGGAGCGGGAGCGCCGGCAGCAGGAGCAGAGAAGGTGGGGAAGGTCGGCAGAGCCGGCAGGGTCGGCAGCGCGGTGGTGGCGCCCGGGGTCATGAAACCTTTCCACATGTCACCGTAAGAACCCGGGTTCAAAGTGGCGCCAGCCCAGCCCATGTACAGGTTGGGGTTCATCGGAGCCATCATGAGCTGAAGGGCGCGGGGGTCCATGGGGGACAACATCCACTTCATGTACACGTTGGGGTTGACGCTATTCATGACCATTTGCAAGACTTTGGGGTCCAGCGGGGACATGGCCCAGCGCATCAGCTTGCCCGGATCAGTCAGTTGGGTCAGCGCGGCGGTGTAGAAGTTGGGGTCCATGGAAGCGGCCAGCCACTTCATGTAGACGTTCGGATCAGCAAAAGCGGCCACGTTGGTGTAGGCGCCAGGCTGGGTCATGGAGTTCATCATGTTCAGCCAGCTGCCCGGCTCCATCATGTTGTTGCCCATGGTGGTGTAGAAACCGGGTTCGGTGACGGCGTTCAGCCAGGGGATGAACACCTTCGGGTCCTTGTAGGCGGACATGTTCTGGGTCATGTCGGTCATGCGGGCCAGCCACTGTTCCGGGGTCTGCGGGACCTGTTTGGCGGTGGTGTCAGCGAAAGCGGCGGGTGCGGCGCAGACCAGCAGGGCGGCGACGAGGGATTTAATTTTCATAGCAATCTCCTTGAGGTAATTGGGAAAACCGGGACAACAAGTGGGGGTGAACAACTCGGCGAAAACAGAATATCAACATATCCTGATGTACTCCAAGCTCTCATAACTTTGCTTTATCGGCGGCTTTCAGTTGTTGTGTTTCCGCGACATAGGGGGGCTCCCTATAATCGGGCGGATGAAACAACCCGTTACTCTCGGGGCCGACGGCTGGAATTGGCCGGCATGGTCCGATGCGTTCTATCCCTCGGACATGCCGGAAGCGTGGCGTCTGACCTATTACAACACCCAGTTCGATTGTGTATTTCTGGCCGGGTCGG
>JAXMLA010000011.1:0-3154 GCA_034370465.1 Desulfuromonadales bacterium | reverse complement strand
GGGTAGAACGAATTTGCCAAAGAAGAAAAAGAAGCCAATTCCGGAAAGGAGCAACAGCATACCCACCGGGGTGACGCTGAATAATCCATAAGGTGCTAAGTCAGCGCTGCGAAGCAGATCATTGATCAGAATCAGCGGGCCTGAGCCGACCATGCTCAAGGTGCCGCCTAATATGGCCGCAAATCCTATCGGCATGATCAAAGCGGATGCCGGGATTTTTTCCCGGCGTGAGATATTGAGAATACCCGGCAAAAAAAGCGCCGCCGCACCGATGTTCTGTATTAGCCCTGATAGCACCCCCACCGATAAGGACATGACCCCGATCACGCTCGACTTTTTAGTCCCCACTTTTTTCAAGACTGTGCGTGAAAACCGATCCATGATGCCGGTTCTAGCAATGCCCTGTCCCAGAATCATGACGCCTATCATGGCGATCACAGCATTGCTTGAGAAACCGGAGAGCGTTTCCTGCGCCGTCAGCACGCCGGTCCATCCCAACGCCAGCATGCAGACAAGCGCAACGACATCGATGCGGACGACCTCGAAAATCAGCGCAACCACAGTGGCAATGAGGATAATCAGAACCGTGATGATGGCTGGATCCATACGAAAAGCTCCCTTAGAGCACCATGGTTTGCAAAGCGAGTACGCGATCACGCGAATACCCTATACCGCGACAAACGTGCCCCGTAGTTCTGCACGCAACGGGCGGTGCTTGACCAGATACGCCCTCAACGCCTCGATGCTTCTTTCAGGGTGCTGTTGGCGGTTGCGGCCGTACTTGCTCGCGACACCCTGTTCGGTGACAAAGACCGCAGAGTAATAGCGCCCCGGTTGCAGCTCTTCATCCCCGACAAAGACTTGCTGCACACGCTGTCCCGGAGGATTTTCGATCTTGATGTAGGCGTTGAAACCGAGACCGCGCTTGACGTAACCACCCATCTGGTCATAGGGATCGCGGGCAAAGGTACGTTCTAGATTCTCCTCCAGCATCGCGACAATTTCCTCGCCGGTCAGCTCGACCGTGGAGATCGGCGGGTTCATCGGGATCATGTTGTAGAGGTCATTCAGCGTAACCTCGCCGGGAATGACCGGTGCGCCGTAGCGCCATCCGTTCGAGAAGGCCAATTGCGCGCCGGTACTTTCCAGCAACGCCTGCAACAGGAAATTATCCATCGTCGTTTCGAGTGTGGTACCGCGGTTGAGGGCCGTCGCCGTTTCACCGACAACCGCTGACAATTCCTCCTGATACGGCGCGAGGGCCTGGCGTACGAGATCATCCACTTCGGGATCGGGGGTTATCTTACCTTCGACCTCAATCAGTTGATGCCGGTAGTCAACGACACGTCCTCCATCGATTTCCAGATCGATGCGGCCCAAAAAAGAACCGTGGCAACCTGACTGGATGATCAAGGTTTTACCCTGGAGGGCCGGTTTATACAGGCGGTTATGGGTGTGGCCGCTCAGACAGAGATCGACTCCCTCCACCTCGGAGAGGAGCTTCATCTCCTGGGAAAACCCGAGATGGGAGACCAGAACGATCAGGTCCACCTTCTCCTGAGTGCGCAAAACGTCAATGATCGGGGGCAGCTCTTCCCGCCCGAGGGTGAATTCCAGGCCTTCGCTGAAGGATGGCGGCATGGTCTTGTCGATAATATTGCAGGCGATGCCCACCAGACCGATCCGCAAGCCGCCAATCTCCTTGACGCTGTACGGTGGGAAGAGCAGCGCCTTTGTCGCTTGATCGTAAATATTGATTGCCAGCATCGGATAGTTGAGCTCCGCTGTGCGCTGCTTGAAGGCCGCGGGGCCGTATGCAAATTCCCAATGGGCCGTCATCGCATCGAGGCCCAATGCGTTCAACACCGGAACCATGGCCTGTCCCTGCGTAATCTGGGCGGGATAGGTCCCTTGGAGGGTATCGCCGCAATCGCAAAAGAGCACACGTCCGAGGTTCTCAGCCCGGATTTGCTTTACGACGGTGGCGATGCGGGCATAGCCACCCGCAGGTCGATAGACGGCCTGACCCCCCTGCCAGAACATCTCCTGGTGCAGATCAAAATAGGCATGGCTGTCATTGAGTTGAATGACGGTCAGCGACGTACTTTTTGCCAATTTCTATACTCCTTGTATCTTCGTAATGCTCAGCTTTTGCAGGATGACTCCGACCTCAATATCGATAGATCGCAGCTATCCCGTTCTTGGTCGGCATCCGTTCGGTCGGCACGATAACGACATGTCCGCCCATCTTCAGGGCTAACATCCCCAGATCGTCGAGCAAATCATCAATCTCCGGGTGTGCCAGATCATCAAGCTTTATGTCGCCGGTGGTGGCATCGATCCGACCGGGAATTTCGCGACTGGCTTCGATCAGCAATGTGGCCACCCGCCCACCTACAGTCGCTTTGGCGACCTGGGCCAGATCGTCGTCACCGAGCCCCTGGGATTTTGCATTGCCGAACTCTTCAACCAGTGCGGCCAGGCGCGCCAAATAGCGAGGCTCCATAATCTGCCAGGCGCGCTGGCGGAATTCGTCGCTCGACGCGAGGGCATCCGGGTGGATGTCGATGCTTTCCGGTAGCAGAAAGGGATTGTGGCTGACGTCGTGAAACAGATGATGATGCTCGGGGAGCGCTGCCAAAATCAGTGGCAAGCCCGATGGCTGAGAGTGGTGCTCAAGGAGTCCTCGGTCAACGGCGCGGAAGAAGCGTTCGGTATCGATGTCGACCTCCGCTTTTTTCCCTCCATCGCCATGGTGCATGGGAGCATGGGATCCGCCTACGCCGCCATAGGAGGCGACGGTGAGGTGCGGATCGGTCAATTCTTCCCCCAAGGCATCGGTCAGCTTGTGCGGCACATCCGGGTGGAGTTGAATCTCGTCCAAAGCGTCACGATTACCCTCAAAGAGTTTGATCTCCTGGCGATTCACGCCGAGAACCTGATATCGGTCAGCTGACTGAAGGATGCGTATCAGCGGTTTGGTATGAAAGCTATCCGCGACGACAACCAATTCGGCGACGGGTCGCTGGAGTTTGTAACCCCGGAAAAACCCCGTCGCGCGGAGCACCGCCAGCCCGTCATGGGTGTGGTTCCAGAAGTTGCGGTCGTCAGCCAATGTCAGGAACGGTTTCAGCAATGGCCGGATCTCTTCCTT
>JAXMLA010000010.1:0-4405 GCA_034370465.1 Desulfuromonadales bacterium | reverse complement strand
GTGTTTAATGAACTGCCCGAAGAATGAGCCTCAGATCGTGTCACTGCATTTTAAAAAATCCCAAGGATAAAATGGTAGAACAGCACAAAATATGAACTGCACATAGCATTCTAAGATGAAATGAAAATTAGACTATTGAATATTTGTGATAACTCTGTATCCTTATGCACGGTTTATAAATTTAAAAAGGGAGAGACTGAAAATGGCAACTTTATTGGAGATGGCAAAAGATATCGTTATTGCGCACGCAACCACGACACCGATGTCGAAGGAAGATTTGTTGAAAGAGATTCAGGACGTTTATGCTGCACTGTCGGCCCTGGAAAAGGGTGTCGATATTGTAGCCGAAGCGGAGGTTGTTGCTGAAGAGGTTAAGCCTGCGCTCTCTGCCAAAAAGTCGATCGGCAAAAATGCGATTACTTGTATTATTTGCGGTGAGAGCATGAAGACGTTGTCGCGCCACCTCATGGCCAAGCATAATATGAAGGCGTCTGCCTATCGTAAAGAGTTCGGCATTCCCCGGACCCAGGCTCTTGCCGCCAAGTCCTATTCCGAAACACGGAAGAAGATGGCTATAGAGAGCGGTCTCGGTGAAAAGTTGGCTGCCGCCAGGATCGCCACCGCCGAGAAGAAGAATGCCGCAGGCAAAGAGAAAAAAGCTCCGGTCGTCAACAAAGAGAAGAAGGCGGCTGTGGCCAAGGCAAAAAAGAAGGTGTAAGTTCGCCGTTATCTGCGCAAAAAAGCCCTCATGCTGAAAAGTGTGAGGGCTTTTTGCGCTCAAATCGGCATCCGGTCACAGGGTTGCACCCTCTTCATCACCCTGGGGAGGGAGCTTGTGTGATATTTAAGATGGAGATAACCGTTCAATCTATAATAGAAAAAAGTACACAATAGGGTAATTTTCAGCCTTTATATGCCTGCTACACTAATGCCTCGAAGCTTTTGATCGACCGTAATTCCGCGGTCGGTTCAACTAAAGCAAAGGGAGATACATTATGAAAAAAGCAATGTGGGCATTTTGGGTCATCTGTTTTTCTCTGGTCATCATGGTTATTGCGGGGTGCAGTGATGATGACGATGATCCGGCAGTGCTGGATCAAACCCCCGCGGCGTTCACTTTCACTTCTCAGGACGGGGTACCGCAGACGACGCTCATCACCTCCGACACTATCACGGTTACCGGTTTATCCGCTGCTGCCACTGCCCCGATCAGTGTCTCGGCCGGCAGCGCCTACGCCATTAATAGCGGGGCCTACGTCACGACGGACGGAACCGTGGTCAACGGCGACACGGTCACTGTGCAGCATACCTCGGCTGCGACAGAAGCCACCGCCACGGTCACGACCCTGACCATCGGCGGCGTGACCGGTACCTTCACCAGCACCACCGCGAGCACGACGTTTACGTTCAGCTTCCCGCCCCAGACCGGGGTAGCCCCGACGACGCTCATCACCTCCGACACTATCACGATTGCCGGCTTGACCGCTCCGGCGGCGATCAGCATCTCGCCGGGCAGCACCTATTCCATTAACGGCGGCGCCTTCACCGGTGTGGCTGGAACAATTGATAACGGCCAGACGGTGGCGGTGCAGCATACTTCGGCTGCGACCGAAGCCACCGCCACGGTCACAACCCTGACCATCGGCGGCGTGACCGGCACCTTTACCAGCACCACCGCTAGCACGACCTTTACCTTCAGCTTCACGCCCCAGACGGGGGTGGCGCTGACGACGCTCATCACCTCCGAAACCATCACCATTACCGGCTTAACTGCTCCGGCGGCGATCAGCGTCTCGGCCGGCAGCGCCTATTCCCTTAACGGCGGGGCCTACGTCACGACGGACGGAACCGTGGTCAACGGCGACATGGTCACTGTGCAGCATACCTCGGCAGCGACCCAATCGACCGCCACGATCACCACCCTGACGATCGGCGGCGTGACCGGTACCTTTACCAGTACCACCGCTAGCACGACCTTTACCTTCGGCTTCCAGCCCCAGACCGGGGTGGCGCTGACGACGCTCATCACCTCCGAGACCATCACGATTGCCGGCTTAACCGCCCCGGCGGCGATCAGCGTCTCGGCCGGCAGCGCCTATTCCCTTAACGGCGGGGCCTACGTCACGACGGACGGAACTGTGGTCAACGGCGACACGGTCACTGTGCAGCATACCTCGTCTGCGACCCAATCGACCGACACGATCACCACCCTGACGATCGGTGGTGTGACCGGCACCTTCACCAGCACCACTCTGGCGCCTGCTGCCGGTCAGCTGGTTTACGATATTAACTGCGCGAGCTGCCATATGCTTGGCACTTACGATGCCGCCGGTTTTGCAGGAGATCTTGCGGGCGACGGAGCCCAGTTGAGTAACGCCAACCGCTATCCAACCCCTGATGTTGCAGGACATAGTGGAATAACTCTCTCGGCTACCCAGATTGCTGATTTGACAACCTACCTTAACTCTTTCTGAAAAAAGACAGACCGGAGACCGCAATCCTGCGGTCTCCGGCGCATCCTGCCGCACAGACCTCCCTCGCTCGCCTCGCCTGCTCATGCGGTAATTCGATTGTAAATCCCCCCTGTTTTGGCTAGAATTCATCCCCGCACCGCTTCTATCCTTCCTTGTCAGGAGTCCTGCCATGGCGATCAAGCCGATCCGTTTTGAAAATGATGCTCTCCTCCTTATCGATCAACGCCTCCTCCCCAGTCAGGAGGTCTGGCTCAGTTATAAAGATACCGCCGGCGTTGCCGAAGCGATTCGCAGCATGGTGGTTCGTGGCGCCCCGGCGATCGGGGTGACAGCGGCTTACGGGGCGGCTTTTGGTGCCGATGCCATTTACGCCGGCGACTTCATCGAGTTCTTCGAAGAGTTTAGCGATGTCTGCGATCTTCTCGCCGCGACCCGGCCGACGGCGGTCAACCTCTGCTGGGCGCTGGAGCGGATGAAGACCTGCGCCCGCGCTCATGCGGATTTGCCGGGGAGCGAGCTCAAGGCGGCGCTCTTTGGCGAAGCGCATGCGATAGCCGCTGAGGATGAAATTCTCAATCGGGCGATGGGGGCGCACGGGCAGGAGTTGATCCCGGACGGGTCGCGCATCCTCACGCACTGCAATGCCGGCGCCCTGGCGACCGGCGGCTTCGGTACCGCTCTCGGCGTGATCCGGGCGGCAGTGGAGGTGGGGAAGTCGATCAGCGTTATCGCCGATGAAACGCGCCCCTGGCTGCAAGGGGCGCGCTTGACCGCGTGGGAGTTGATGCAGGATGGCATCCCGGTGACGCTGATCTGCGACAATATGGCCGGCTACCTGATGAGCAAGGGGGAGATCGACTGCGTCATCGTCGGCGCCGACCGCATTGCCGCCAATGGTGATACCGCCAACAAGATCGGCACCTATAGCGTCGCCATCCTCGCCAAAGAACACGACATCCCCTTTTATGTCGCCGCCCCCCTTTCGACCATCGATCGCAGCCTGAGTGACGGCAGTCTGATCCCCATCGAAGAGCGCAGCGCTACTGAGGTCACCCACTGCGGCGGCCACTCGATTGCCCCGGCCGGAGTGACGGTGCGCAACCCTGCCTTCGACGTTACTCCGGCCCGTTACATCAGTGCGATTATCACCGAACGCGGTGTTGCTACGGCCGATTTTCAAGCCTCGCTGGCCGGACTCTTTGCCCGATGATGACACCCGAGCAGCTTTGCCCCCGTCTGGCCGAGTTGAATGGCGTCAAAGACCGCGACCGCTGGCGGACTCTTGCTGTCGAGATCGGTCTGGTCGAGGTCGCCAAGAGCGCCACCAACCTACAGGAGCTGCACGAACGGCTCGCCTCGCCAGCGCTTCTGGCTGCCCTGATCGGCGATGCGTTGGCAGCGGCGGATCCGGATCAGGCGCTGAATGGGTTGGAGCGATTTTGTGACGGCCAGCCGCAAGAGTTACTCCACCCGATCCTCCACGTAGCGCTGCGCCGCCAGCAACTCGTCATTATCCTCGGCGCCTCCCCCTTTCTCACCAATATCCTTTGCCGGGATGAAGAGTTCTCGCGTCGGCTCTTTCTCGATGGCCAGATCGACTGCGTCAAGAGCGAAGCAGAGATGCTCGGCGAGTTGCGGGATTGCATCGCCGATACGGTCGATTTCGTCACCTTGCAAAGAGGGCTGCGCCGTTATAAATGCCAGGAGATTTTGCGCATTGCCGGCCGCGATCTCTGCGGTCTCGACGATCTGGCCCGCACCACCTATGCCCTGTCGGCGCTGGCCGGCGTCACGTTGCAACGCTCCTGCGACATCTGCGGCCGACTCCTGCAGACGGAGTACGGCGCGCCGCTCCTGGATTCCCTGACCGGTGACGAACCCGTCGAAGCGGAATTCACCGTTCTCGGGATGGGGAAGTTCGGGGGGCGCGA
>JAXMLA010000009.1:0-1462 GCA_034370465.1 Desulfuromonadales bacterium | reverse complement strand
GCCCGTCAATGCAACGATCGTAAGTTGATCAGCAGAAGACCGGCGACAGAGATGCCCTCCGCAGGAGAACGGCCTTTTTTGCTTCCTTTTTGTGGCCGCCTGGACAAAAAGGAAGGCGTCTGGCGGGACGCGACCCGCCGGTTGGTTCATGCGATCGGTGACAAAGAGGTTGGCGGTCCAGTCGGTCAGAGGTTCGTTGGCGCGGGGGAGGGCGGTTGCCGGGGCGATCCTGAGCTTGGCGGCGAGTTTACAACAGCATCCGCCAATCCGCCACCTGCAACGCTGCGGCGAGCTTGCGTGCCCGTTCTTTGCCGATGGTGCGTTTGCCGTTCTCCATCTCGCTGATCTGGTGCTGGGAGATGCCGGTCAACTCCGCCAGTTGTTTCTGGGTCAGATTCTCGCGGGTGCGGTAGGCGCGCAGGGCGATCTGTTCTTCCTTGCCCTGATACTCGGGCAAGAGTTCGGCGACGCTGTAAGTGCACTTTTCGCCCGCCTCGACGGCGTGAGCGTAGGCCTTGATCTTCGGCGCATTCAGGCGATGGACGCGCAGGCGGACCGTGACCATGTCGTCAGTCTGGGGCTTTTTCGTGACTACCGGCATAGATGACCTTTACCAAGCTGATTTGTCCTTGATCTCTGGCTAATTCTGCAACGCCTGGCATCTCATCTTGTCGACCTGCAAACTCTGGGAGTGGGTAAAGGTGATCCCGCCGCAGGCCGGGCAGATGTCACATTCGAGACCATGGGGGTCTGGTCGGTGCGATCAACCGTGATGGGCAGATCGGTTTTACCGGGATGAAGTTCTGCTTGAAAGCAGTTGGTGCAGATCATGGTATGCACTCCTGATGGGTTCGTTCGATGCATGGCGAATATATCCCCTGTACGGGTATATCGTCAAGTCGGGATTGAGACAGAAGGAGCAGGGGTTTTGGGGGGCAGCACATGCGGTCGGTCGGTGTTGTAGGGGCGGCCCTCTGTGGCCGCCCGGTTTCTGCAAATGACTGTCCGGTGGTGTCGCTGCGCTCAACCACCGGCTAATGGCTGTGAACCCTCCGGGTTCTGGTGTTGCATCCCGGCGGGATGCCAGCATGTAGCCGGGGATTGAGGCCGTAGGCCGACATCCCCGGCGCTCCTCATCAATCAAAATATTTCACATCATATTCGACATTAGCCTGTTCGAGGATCGCTACCAATTCGTCCCGGAAGGAGGTTGTCTTGTGATGGGCCTCTTGATTGGCAATGTACTTGCGCACCTTGTCGCAGGAGGTGGCGCTGACCGTGAACGCCCCATATCCCTCCTGCCAGGCAAAGGCCGGTTCACCGATTTCGCGATGGACCCAGAGGGAGGATGACTTCTTCACCTCCCGCATGACATCGGCAAGGGAGTGTGTGGATTTGAGCGCGATGAGGAGGTGGACATGATCCGCCACCCCGCCGACCTCTTCGGCAATGCCGCCTAAAC
>JAXMLA010000008.1:0-1736 GCA_034370465.1 Desulfuromonadales bacterium | reverse complement strand
TTCCGGGATCAGATCGCGACAGGGATAGGCTCAATAGGCGGAAAATGCGTAGAATCACGTCCAAGCCTTGGACAATCCAGGATGGATTTCTTCCAAATCATGGAAATTCAACACAGGGGTCCGCTCGCTGTCATTGTTATCAGGTTTTGGGGCCGTCCGGGTGACTATCCAGAGAGCGCAGAGAGCGCAACCGGCTCCAGGCGCAGGGCGCGGGCTGTGCAGAGTCCGCCCCAATCGGCTTTCCTCATCGGTCGCGCACCGGTCTTGCGCTTCGCACTGAAATACCCTCGGTGCGATTGGAAGACCGACTCGACATATTCTTTGCTGCCCAAGGCCACCCCATCACTGAAATAGCGGACCCGGCAGCGCAACGCCTGCGCCAAGGTGAGTTTTCCGCCGTCTTCGAGTACCTTTTTCACCTGCTCAGGCTCAAATCCGGACGTTCCTTCTGTCTTCTCCCCAGACAAATACACATGCTTTCGATAGCCGCGCCGTACGTCGGTCCATTGCGCGGACTGCGAGAGGCTTTCCATCACACGCCCCAGTCCGGCCCGCGCATTTGTGTTCCCCGCCACCGCTTCGCCATATCCGCAGTAGCGGTAGTCTTTCGGATCGCTGACCAATCCGGCCCGAACCGCATTCAGATCGATATAGGCCGCCATGGTCGCCAGCGCATGACCCCGGCCTTCTACCAGGATGCTCTTGAACCGGTCTTCCCACAGCGTCCCGTGCCGACTTTCCCGGTGGTTGTACCACATGGTGAACCGTTGTTTGAGAGTTTTGAGGAACTCGGACACGTCACCCATTCGGTAGGTGTATTGCGCCTTGATCTTCCGCGCCTTCTCCTCGGCCTTCTCCCCTCCGGCTTCCCGGATCTTTTTCAGAGTCGCGGCAAACGTCTGCACGATCGGCCGGGGATAGAGAGCGCCCAGCCGACGGAGAAATTCGGTATCGCTCACATCCCCTCTTTCCGGCACTTCGACCAACACGTGGAAGTGATTATCCATCAGGACATAGGTTAGAATATTGACCCCGCTGAACGCTTCGCATTTCCGAAGCATTTTGCGGAAGACTTCCTTCTCCACGTCACCCAGCACAAACTTCCGTTCAATAATCCGGCTCATGACGTGGTAGCAATCCCCGCCCGCACCCTTGACTCTGGCCTCTCTCATGATTTCTCTCCTTCCTATTACACCAACCCGGTCTGCCCCGCTCCTGTTTTCATCTGCCGACCAATCTACTCACCCATTCCCCACCCGTCAAGCACATAATGTCTGTCCCTTACTTGGCTCTGTCCCTTACTTGGCTCTGTCCCTTACTTGGCTCCGAAGTCGATCTGCGCTTCGTCTCCGGGTGCACACTCCATCCGCTCGACCCGCCGCACGGATCCGGCGCTCAGCCGCCGGACATAGCGCTTGACCGAGTCGTAGCCTCCCTCAAATCCCTGATCTACTCGTAGATCCTGGAAGATGCGCTGGGCGCTTAGCCCCCGCTCTATCTTCTCTCGAATCGTCGCTTCATGGAACCTGCACGCGCTCTTTCGGCCTATGATCCCGGTGGGCGGAATGGCTGGTTTTGAATCCGGCCGACAGGACGTCTGCTCGCCGATCCCGGCGGGCAGAATGGCTGGTTTTGAGCCGCGCAGCCGCACATGCCGCGCCACCGTCTCTCGGTTCAGTCCCAACTCCAGCGCAATGCGCCGTTGGCTCCAGCCCCTGTCTATCAACGTATATATC
>JAXMLA010000007.1:0-15558 GCA_034370465.1 Desulfuromonadales bacterium | reverse complement strand
GCCTCCGCCAGCAAGGTCAAGGGCAAGCCGAGAAAGAAGAAGTAGCTTGAAGCCGAGGCATCATAAAGAGCACTCTGCATGAGTGAATAAAGAGGGCTGCCGAAGAAAAAGCTGGCCCGTTTCGTAACTTTTTAGAGGCCTTCGCTGACCTTGCCCAGGATTTGGCTGAGGCGGGGTATTCCGACGCTGAAGCTGAGGCGTTGCAGAAGGGAGTGGAGTTTTACGCTGAGATTCGTTCCGCCATCAAGAAGCACTCCGGCGAAGAGCTGGACATCAAGCCCTTTGAGGCGGATATGCGCCATCTCATCAACACCTATATCCAGGCTGACCTGGCGGCGGAACTCGGCGAGCTCGGAGAAATGTCGCTGACCGAGCTGATCATCGAGACCGGTATCCACGATGCTATCGCCAGAAAGCTGAACGAGAAGGGGAAGCTTTCGAAGAACGCCATCGCCGAGGGGATCATCAACAACGTTCGCAAGACGATCATCCGCAATCAGCTCACCGATCCGATGTTTTACGCGCAGATGTCCAAGCTGCTCGCCGATCTCATCACGCAGAGCTGGAAGGATACGGCGGCTTATGAGGAATTCCTGCGCAAGGCTGAGGCACTGGTGAAGCGTTTGGCTTCAAGGCAACCCGAAGCAGGTATGCCGGTAGCTTTGATTTGACAGTGGGGCATGAAGTGGTAAAAGTGAACCACCACTAACCACTGAAAGGAGCTATCCATGAAGACTGTAAAGTTTTTCCTGACCCTGAATGCCGCCATCCTCCTGATGGTAGCCCCGCTCATCCTCGTACTCGAGGCGCGCGCCGAGAGGACACCGATTCAGGGACTCTCTCGCCAACCCAGCGAGGCCGCCGCCCAGGTATTCCTCGATCCAAATGACACCGTCCTGCTTCTGCTTGATCACCAGACCGGTCTGTTCCAGACCGTCAAGGACATCCCCGTTGCCGAATTGCGCGCCAACACCGTTGTGCTCGCCAAGGTTGCCGAACACGCCAAGGCACCGATCATTACGACCGCGTCGGAACCCAACGGTCCCAATGGCCCGCTCATGCCCGAGCTGGCGACCGCCGCGCCGAGCGCCAAGTATGTGGCGCGCAAGGGCGAGATCAGCGCCTGGGACAACGCCGACTTCGTCAAGGCCGTCGAGGCGACCGGGCGCAAGACGCTCGTCATGGCCGGCGTGTGGACCAGCGTGTGTGTTACCTTCCCAGCGCTGCAAGCCAAGGCCGACGGCTACAAGGTGTACGCCGTGATCGACGCCTCGGGCGATCCCAGCGAGATGTCCTCACGCACCACCCTGGCTCGCCTCGCTCAGGCGGGAATCATCCCCGTAACTACCAACGTTGTGATGGGCGAGTTCCAGCGAACCTGGAACCGGTCGGACGCTGCGCACTGGGGCGCGCTCTACAACGAACTGGTGCCGAACTACCGGGCCGTGAGTGAGAGCTACCAGCGGGCGCAGGAAGCGGCGAAAAAATGACGGGACTTGATCTGATGCCCGCCCTCTTTATTGGCCACGGAAATCCGATGAATGCCCTGGCGAAGAATGTCTATACTGAAGGCTGGGCAGCCATCGGCAAATCAGTGCCACGGCCTCAAGCCATCCTGGCCGTCTCCGCCCACTGGTATATTCCCGGTTGCGGAGTGACGGATAATGCCATGCCGCGCACTATCCATGATTTTGGCGGTTTCCCGCCGGAGCTTTTTGCGGTGCAGTATCCCGCCCCCGGCAGTCCAAAACTCGCCCGACGGGTGCAGGATCTCCTTGCCCCCCTGCCGGCGGCGCTCGACAGTAGCTGGGGGATCGATCACGGCACCTGGTCGGTGTTGACCCATGTCTTCCCCGCTGCCGACATTCCTGTCGTGCAACTTGCCATCGACAAACGGCAGCCCGCGGCCTTCCACTATGAAGTGGGAAAACGACTTGCGGCGTTGCGGGAAGAAGGGGTGCTGATCGTCGGCAGCGGCAATCTCGTACATAATCTCCACTCCTACGCCTGGGGCCGAGCCGGGGTCGATGCCTACGACTGGGCAATTCGTTTTGAAAAGCGGGTGCGGGAGCTCCTCCTTGCCGGTGACGATGCCCCGCTGGTCGGCTACGAGGAGCTCGGTCGGGATGCCCTGCTCTCGATCCCGACCCCAGATCACTATCTGCCGCTGCTCTACATTCTCGGTCTGCGCCGCAAGGATGAACCGGTTACTTTTCCGGTCGAGGGCGTGGATGGCGGTTCGGTTTCTATGCTGACCGTCCGGTTCGGCTGATTCACAGGGCAGTGGATGCCATCGTCTTTACAAGGGAACGGAGGCGGAAGAATCGTGGGAAGGGGGAGACTCTTAAAAACGGCGACCTAATCATGACTACAACTAAAGTTTTACCAAGTCATCAATCATTCAAGTCATTGTGATAACAACCTTTTTTCTTTGAATATCGCTATTGACAGGCCCTGTTTCAGGGGTATTCTTATAATCAAGAAGCTGTTTGAGCCCCTGAAATATGGGGGACTGGTATCAGACAATCCTTTGGAAGAATAAGGACCTGGTTGCCAGTTGAGACGCTAAAACTAGCGTACTCCCAATGCAGCTTCTTGTTTTTTTATGCCCCATCCTCGATCAATCCGACCCTTGTTATTGTGAATCAACCGGAGTCGTGAAATTGAAAAAGCTACAGACAGTGCTATAAATGAGGGTAAATTTACTTCTGTGAAGAGGTTCTTATGCCCGAATCGACCTTGGAGTTGCCGAGCTATGACCGGATCATCAGACTGATCCAAAGGCAAATGGAGGACAAGATCAGCACTCCGTTTGAGCTTCGTCTCGGGAGTTTTACCTATCTTTTTGGCCAGGGATCACCATTCCTTGTATTCACAGTCAACGATCGCAACGGGCTGGCAGCTCTCTGCAGCTTTGACGAGCTGAAGTTTTGTGAAGCCTATATCTCGGGGAGTCTGGATGTGGACGGGGATTTTTTGCAACTCGCCGGTTTTCGGACGATGTTGACAGATCGTCATCCCCTTCACTATCTGTTGAGCAGATGCCTGCCGTTCTTCATCGGTCAGATCAAAACCAATCACAAAGCGATTTCCAGCCACTACGAACACGATCAGGATTTTTTCCTGCTCTTCATGGACGAGACCCGCTGCTACTCGCAAGCGGTCTTCGAGCGGGATGACGAAGACCTTGCAAGAGCACAGCGGCGCAAACTCGATTATGCCCTGCAAGCGTGCCAACTCAAGCCGGGAGATCGGCTGCTCGATGTCGGCGGCGGCTGGGGAACCTTAACAGAATATGCCGGTCGACAGGGGATCCAGGTCACTTCACTCACCATCTCCCGCAAGTCAGAGCAGTTTCTGGCGGAGTTGATCCAGCAACGCCAACTCCCCTGTCAGGTCCACTACCAGGACTTTTTCGAATATGCGGCAGATGAACCCTATGATGCCGTCGCCATTCTCGGAGTCATGGAACATCTGACCGATTATCCGGCCGTACTGCGGCAGTTGCTACGACTGTTAAAGCCGGGCGGCCGGGTCTATCTCGACGCCAGCGCCTTTCGGGAAAAGTATTCCAAATCGACCTTTATCTCCCGCTACATCTTTCCCGGCAACCACGCCTTTTTCTGTCTGCACGCCTTCCTGGCCGAGGTGGACAAAACCGCGTTCGAGGTGTTGGCCGTGCACAACGACCGGCACAGTTACTATCTCACCTGTAAGGCTTGGGCGGAAAATCTCGAAGCGGCCCGTGAAGAGGTCGTCCAACGCTGGGGAGAACAACTCTATCGCTCTTTTCGCATCTATCTCTGGGGTTCGGCTTACTCCTTTGCCAGCCATGGTCTCGAAGCGTTCCGGGTGGTGCTGGAACGTCCGCCTATCCTTTCGCACTGACTCTCTTCTTCGCAAAGGGCCGACAAATTCCCTCCAATAATCATCCTTTTCTGTTCGTCGCGCTCTTTCCTCCATCCGGGCCAAAAGATTGACCTGGTGAAGAGATAGAAAATCAGGTTTTACGGTATAACCATTTAGTTTCGTATGGTTATAGATTTGGAACGGAAATGGCAATAATCTCAGGCAAGCGGGAAACAGAAATAAAATAGAGTACAGGAGGACACCATGAGCCGAACATTCGATCGCGTGATGTTGAATCAACATTGTTTGCAAACTGCCAGGCATCTGGAGCATGAGGACAGCCGTTTGCTGATGCAGCTCTATGGCATGCGGGTCGCTGCCTTGATCGCCGCAACTTGTCTGTGGGTGGTGGTGACACTCGTCTCCGGAGTCATGAGCGTTGCCATGGTCGTAATGATCGGCGCCATGGTCGGCAATGCCCATCACTTCCTCGGAAAAGTGCCGCGCAGGACGCACTATGGCAGCGTGCTGCTGCTCACCCTGTTGGGGGGGATTGTCGCCAATGTGCTGGCTGGTCTTGCCCTGTTCAGTAACACCATGGGGGTGAGTTATTGGCAGGTGCTGGCCTCCCGGCGCATCCCGGAAGACATGCCCATGCTCGTCAATGTATTTGTCGAATCATTTCGCCCCGAGGACGGAATCTTCTACGCGCTGGCTATAGCTGTTGCGATGCTTTCGCTGCGCCAGCTCAAACCGTTGCGGATGCAGCTGAAAAAGGCATAGTCAGGGCAGCACGAAACTGTTGCGCTGCGCCCATAACAAAAAAAGGCTTAGCTCTTTGCAGGGCTAAGCCTTTACTGCTTTGGTGTTCCGTTTTGACTCTTTACGCGACAAGCTTAAGGGCAATGCGTGCGACATGCGCCCCCTGATAACGGGCCCCGGCCAGTTCGTTTTCGCTCGGCATCCGCTCCCCCTGGCCGCCGGCGATGGTCGACGCCCCGTAAGGCGAGCCGCCGGTGATCTCGGATATACTCATTTGGCCGGCAAAGGCATAAGGGAGGCCGACGACCACCATGCCGTGGTGCAGTAGTGTCGTGTGAAAGCTGAGGATAGTCGATTCCTGGCCGCCATGTTGGGTGGCTGTGCTGGTGAAGACGCTGCCGACCTTGCCGACCAGCGCCCCTTGCATCCACAGGCCGCCGGTTGCATCGAGGAATTGGCGCATCTGACCGCACATATTGCCAAACCGGGTGGGGGTGCCGAAAATGATCGCATCGGCACTGGCGAGATCTTCGACCGTGGCCAGCGGAATATGGGCCATCGCTTTTTGCGCGTCCAATGCCCCCATCTTCGCAAGCACCTCATCGGGCAAGGTCTCCGGCACCCGCTTGATGACGACCTCGCACCCTGCGACTTCCCGCACCCCCTCGGCCACTGCTTCAGCCATCTTGCTGATGTGCCCGTACATGCTGTACTGAACGATCAATACCTTGCACATATTTGTTCTCCTTTTTTGCAGGCCGGATAAGCCGCCTGCTTCGGCCTGAATCTGTTTCAATTATACCCGGATTCTCAGCCGACTTGCACATCGATTCGTTTGGGTTTGGCGATTTTAGCCTTGGGGACCCGTAGCGTCAGGATGCCGTTGACATGCTCGGCTTTGGCATTCTCGTGATCGAGACTTTCCGGGATGGAGAACTGCCGGTAGTAGCTGGCCAACTCGAATTCCCGATAACTTGGGGTTCCTGGCGCGGCGTGCTGCGCCGGCGCATGGATGGTGAGGATCCCCTTTTCTACGTTGATATCGAGGTTTTCTTTGGTTGCGCCGGGGATGTCCGCGGTCAGAATGAGTCCTTCTTCGGTCTCGATGATATTGACTGCCGGCCGCAGGTATTTATCATTTGCCCGCGTCTCTTCACGGGTCGGGATATTCCCTTCGTTGTTTCTTTCGGTCATGCTGTTGGCTGCCATGGAAGTGACCTCCTTTTTCAGAGAGATAAGTGGGACGGGTTAAGAAATTGCGATGGCGATCTTTTTTGGTTTGGCATGTTCGGCCTTGGCCAGCGTAATCTGCATGATGCCATCCTTGCACTGGGCCTGGATATTGTCCGGATTGATGTCGGTTGGCAGTTCAAGCGTCCGGGAGAAGCGTCCGGAACCGAGCTCGGAGCGGTGCACAATCTGCCCCTCCTGTTCAATGAAGGGCTTGCGTTCGCCGTTGATTGTCACGGTGTTGCTGAGCACGGAGAGATCGATGTCTTTGGGGTCGACGCCGGGAATCAGTACCTCGATGAAGAGGTGACCTTCATCTTCGCTGAAATTGACCAGCGGAAAACGCCGTGTTGCTAAGGGAGAAATGAAGGTTTGCCCAAAGGGCCGGACATAACCTTCGCCACGAAATGCTTCATTGATTTCTCGTCTCAAATTGTCCAGTTCCTTGAATACATCCCAGTTTGCCATGACTCTGACCTCCTTTGTGCGGGTTGATTTGAACGAAATATAAGTGCACTTTTGGGGTTGTCAAGGTTTGCGTCGGTACAAATTTTTTCACTTTAATAGGCAAAAGTTAAAGCGATCACCCCAAATCCATCGCGCTGGCGCTGGCTCTTGAACTCGCTGGTCCGCAGGACATGTGTGTAGCTCAGGCGAAAATGCTGCCAGCTGAGAACTGTACCAAATTGCAGATCGCCAACCAGGATCTCTTTATCAACACTGCGGCTGCTGCGAAAGGTGTTGCCGTCGAGAAAGATGTTACGGGCGATGGCGCGCCCTTCGACCCCGGCAAAGAGATACCAGCTAAAAACATCGGGTGAAACGAAAGACAAGGAACCGGGGATTCCCGGCTGGACCCGCGGTGGGCCGTACTCCGTCGGCAGATTCCGCCCCGCGCGCAGCGTCAAGCCACTGTTGGCATAAGTATAGATATTGCCGAGCGCAGCGCCGGCATGGGGGGTCAGATCCAGGCCGATGGCAAAGAGTTCTCCGCTCAGGGCGCGCCAATTGCGCTGATAGGTTATGACAATGCCTGGCTCATTTTCGAGCTGAGTGTCCCACCCCCGGGGTTTGCTCACAGCCCGGGTATTGTGCCATGTTTTCTGACCCCACTCCGCCAGTGATGCCCGGCCGACCACTCCCAGCGTCAAGACCAGCTGGTCAAGTTGCTGCTCTGTCTCATTCTCCAGGTGGATGGAACCGTAGAGCCAGCCGGCATAGGGCCGATCATCTGGTGGAGGGTCGTTCAGGGTAATATCGCCGGGCGTAAAGGTGCTCTGACCAAAAGAGTAGCCATGGCGAATAGCGACGTCTTTCGCAAAGAGAGGCATATGGCGGCTCATCGCCACCGCCCATGCCGGCGGGGGGGTGTCAGCGGGGATCCAGCCAAAATTTAACCCGTTGGAATAGTGTCGATCGGTATTATGGAAGTGATCATTTTCAAAGACGAGAGTGAAAACGCTGGCGGGGACTTTCTCCGCCGCAAAAGCCGGGCAAGCGAAGAGCGCCGTCAGCAGGGCGAGCAACAATACATTGATCACAAAACAAAAGGTCTGTCGGGATGAAAAATATTTGCCAAAAAACATCATAAGTTGACCTTCCCGGGCTCTTAGCTTCGCGTCCCGGATCGTTTTGGTTTTTTAGTTTCGGAGAATCAGAGTTGTTTGTGATTGCTGTTATTGAAGCAGCTAAAAGATTAAAGTCAATCTGTTGATAATCGGGGGCGTCCTGTACACGAGCGTTCCAAAGCGGTAGCGTTCTTCTTGCACAGACCGCTAAAATAAATTGTGGAAAAATATTATAGAATAGGTCATATTTTGCTCTATTGAGTTTTGCGGTGAAAAAACAAAAGGGAGTGAAAAGCCATGTATGGTGTTTTGGCCGATTGCTATCAAATAGAAATTATTTCAGAAAAAATTTATCGGAAGATGGCGGCGAAGGAAACTTTTGCTCCGGAGATCCGCCAAGCGTTTCAGTTGCTTGCCGCCGACGAACAGAATCATGCCAGCCAGATCGATCTTCTGGTTCAGTCTCCGGATAGCAAAATTGATGCGGTCACCAGGATTTCCGGGGAAAAGGTTGCGCAGGTCTTGGCGTTGGCAGAAAGAATCATGGCAAAGGTTGAGAATTCTGATATGTCGGAGGAAGAAGCATTGCATGTCTCTGTGCTGATGGAGCAGGAATTCATAAAAATCCATGCCCATAATGCTTTGTATTTTTTTGATCAGCGGCTGGCGGATTTTTTTGACACCTTGGGAAGCGCAGATCTTATCCACTTGAACCGGCTAAAGGATCTGTTGCGTTGGTGGTTTGCCGAGGGGAAAGCAGGAAGTCATCGATGACAGCAGCAGTTATTCCTCCCCTCGCCTGGGTAGAGACGATCATTCACGATTTCTGGCAAAACTCCCCGGAAAACCGCCTTTATCCGGGGCGCGATGAAAAGGCCTGGGATCAGCCGCATCTTGCCGTTGCCAGCGGGGATGATCCGCTCTTTACCCGGATCAAGGAGATGATCGGTCCCTTTCACTGGACGCCGGCCGAGGCCTTTGCTCTCGCCTTCCCTGCGCTTGACGTCCCGTCTTCCGAATTGCGGGTGATCAGTTACGTCCTGCCGCAAACCGCTGCCACCCGCATCGATCAGGGAAAGGAAAAGACCCTGCCGGCTGAACGCTGGGCGCGCTCCCGTTTTCATGGCGAGGAGTTCAATTGTGCTCTGCGCCAGAACCTTGCCGCCACCCTCAGCGCCGCCGGATTCCCTGCGGTCGCGCCGGAGCGTCTCCCCGGTTTCGACTACCGGCAGTCTGAAGAGTACGGGCTCGCGTCCAACTGGTCGGAGCGCCATCACGCCTTTGTCGCAGGATTGGGCACCTTCGGACTTTCTGACGGACTGATCACGCCTTGGGGCAAAGCCGTACGGTTCGGGTCGGTCGTCGCCCGCCTCGATCTACCGGTCACTCCCCGTCCTTATAGTGACGACCACCACGCCTGGTGCCTGTGGTATGCCAAGGGGAGTTGCGGCGCCTGCGTGCCGCGCTGCCCGGTCCATGCCATTACCACCGCGGCAGGGCACGATAAACGGGTTTGCCACTGCTATATTCGTGAAGTGACCACCCCTTACACTCAGACAACGTTTGGCACCGGTGCCACCCCTTGTGGATTGTGTCAGGTGCGGATCCCTTGCGAGACGCGTATTCCCGGCGAATTGCTTGCCAAGTTTCAAGGCTCATTTGTTTGATGCTCTTTCTTCGTTCCCCCGTTGCAGTGGATTTTTGCGGATCAATATTCACTGCTTTACCCAAGGAAATCACTTCACAACAGGAGGTCCACAATGAAAAAAGGATTGTTGCTCGGCTTGGTTCTTACCTTCGCATTTTCCGGGATCAGTATCGCCGCAGCTCCGGTTGAGGATGGTGCCAGTCTTTTGGACCAGCGCTGCTCGGTCTGTCATCCATCGGCAAGACCCAAGGCCGCCAAGAAGACCCCGGCGGAGTGGGAATCGACGGTCTCCCGTATGATCGGTAAGGGGGCACAGCTCAATGCCGTCGAGAAGAAGACTTTGGTCGACTACCTGGGAAAAACCTACAAACCTTAAGTTTTTCTGGTTCGTAGCAACAAAAAAGGGACGCCGCAATTTTTTGCTGCGTCCCTTTTTTGTTGCACAAGCCGAAAGATTGCATCTCCCTTCTTGACAATTTAATTTAAGTTGTATATATAGATAGTCATATAAATAAATGTATTGGAGGTACTGATGAGTATAAAAGCGAAGGTGATCAAGATGACTCCGACGAGACAGAAGCCCGAACTGTACCGATGGTTGTTGGCTGTGGTGATGCTTGCCACTTTGACCTTAGGGTGGAAGTTTCCTTTGATCGGTTTCGTGGTCCCGGTGGTGATGCTGACTGCCATCCTTTACAGTCTGCGCAAAGGGCGTTATGCCTGCGGTAATATCTGCCCGCGTGGCAGCTTTTTCGACACATTTTTTCACTTCGTCGGCGGGAGTCGGGCGATTCCGTCATGGCTGCGCACCTTGCCGGTGCGGTGGAGCGTCTTCGCCGGGCTGATGGGATTCATGACCTTTCAACTCATGCAAAATCCCGGCAGTACCGAGCATTGGGGCTCAGTCTTCTGGCTGGCCTGCGCAGTCACTACCGCGGTTGCCGTCGTGCTGGGGTTGGTCTGGCAGCCCCGTACCTGGTGCGCGGTCTGTCCGATCGGCACCTTGACCGCCACGATCGGCGAAGAGAAGTATCCACTACAGATTGCGGCGAGTTGCAAATCGTGCGGCCTGTGCGAGCAAAGCTGTCCGATGGAACTTTCGATCGCCGTGCACCGGGAGTCCGGGACCTTGCAGCACGGCGATTGCCTCAAGTGTTCAAGTTGCCATGCGGCCTGTCCGCAGGAGGCGCTAACCTGGCCCAAGGCCGCCTGAGCAACGCAGGATATAACATATTAAAAAAGGACTTAGCCGCTGCGGTTAAGTCCTTTTTTTTGTCCTTTTGTTTTTGCTCGTCTACAGGGGACGTTGCCGCACCACCTCGAAGAGGGCGACGGCGGTGGCGACCGAGACGTTTAGGGAAGGGACCTGGCCGCGCATCGGGATGGCGATGAGGTGATCGCAGTGGCGACGGACGTTGGGTCGCAACCCTTCACCTTCGCTGCCGGCGACCAGAGCAATGTGGCCGCGGTAATCGCCGGCGTGCAGCGGTTCGGAGCCGGCATCGCCGGCCAGGCCGTAGATCCAGACACTTTCCTTCTTCAACTCTTCAAGGGCGCGGGAGATATTGGTGACCTGGGCAAGGGGAAGGTGGGCAAGGGCGCCGGAGGCGCTCTTTTCGACAACGCCCGAGACCGGACAGGCGCGGTCCTTGCCGACGACGACGCCGTGACAGCCGGCAGCGTCGGCGCTGCGGAGGATGGCGCCGAAGTTGTGGGGATCGGTGACGCCGTCGAGGATCAGAAAGAAGGCCGGCCCGCCGCTATTGCGCCAGTAACCGATGAGATCTTCAAGATCACAGTAAGCAAAGGGGGCAACGCGCAGGATCGCCCCTTGATGGTGTTTGTGGCCGGCGAGGCGGTCGAGATCCTGACGGTCGCGCAGGCGCACAACGATCCCTTTGGCGTTGGCGAGCTGCACTGCTTCGTTCAGGCGCGGCGGCAAGACGCCTTTGAGGACGAAAAGTTCGAGGGGGGCGCGCAGGGTGCCGCGTAGCCCTTCGACCACCGGGTTGATGCCGTAGACGAAATCGGCGTCGCTCAAGAGCGCTCCTCCAGGGCGGCGCTGATTTCGTCGAGGATCAGCTGGGCGGCGCGCATCGGCTCGGCAGCAGCGGAGATCGGCCGGCCGATGACCAGGTAATCGGCGCCAACGCGGATCGCTTCGCCGGGAGTCATGATCCGTTTCTGATCGTCGGCCGAGGCAAAGGCGGGGCGGACGCCGGGGGTAATGATCTTGAACTCCGGACCGCAGGCGGCGCGAATCTGCACCACCTCCAGCGGCGAGGCGACGACGCCGTCAAAGCCGGCTTCCTGGGTGAGTCTGGCGAGGCGCGGCACCATCTCGGCGACCGGTCGATCGATGCCGATGTCGCGCAAGGTGGCGTCGGTGCTGGAGGTGAGGATGGTCACGGCGATGCGCAGGGGGACGGGGATGCCGGCGGCGTTGCAACTCTCCAGCACTTTCTTCGCCGTCTCGCTCATCATCTCGCGGCCGCCAAGGGCGTGGACGTTGAAGATCTTCACCCCGAGACGGCAGGCTTCGATGGCGGCCATCGCCACGGTATTGGGGATGTCGTGATATTTGAGGTCGAGAAAGACTTCCCCTCCTTCGTCACGGATCATCTTCACCACCTCCGGGCCGCAGCGGGTAAAGAGCTGTTTGCCGACCTTGAAGACGCCGACATGGTTGCGCAACTCCCGCACCCAGCGTTGCGCGTGGGATAATTCGTCGACATCGAGGGCAAAGATAAGGCGTTCAATCGCCTGGTTCATGAATTCTTCCTTTCCTTGAGCTGGTTGATACGGACGGCAATCTCCTGGGCTTGCTGCACCAGGCGGAGAGAGTCGCTATGGTTATCGCCGAGATCGCGGCGCGCCGCCATACAGGCCATAAAGACCAGTTCGCTCAGGGTCTCGGCGAGGAGACTGCGTTGCTCGTCGGCGGGGGATTTGGCGAGATTGGCGGCAATCTGGTCGGGGGCGATGGTCCCTTTGTCGGAGAGGGTGACATGGCGCAGGACCGTGGCAAAGGGTTGCGGGAGATCGCGCAGGAAAAGCCGCATCTCCAGGCCGAAGTTATGGTTCTTTTCACTGATCTTCTGATACAGGGCGGCGAGAACACCATTGGCAATCGCCAGGATTTCCGTAAGCTCGGCCGAAAGCTCCGGCGTTTCCGGGGTGGGAAAGGTCAGGAGGCGGCGGCCGGCCAGGCGGTGCAGCAGACTCAAGGTCTGAAACTCGCCAAGGCCGCTGCGGGCGATGAGATCGCGCACGGTCAGTTTGCCGCTGCTCGCCATGGCCAGCAGGCGTTCTTCCTTGGCAGGGAGTTCGTCGACGCTGTGCCCGGTTGCCACCGGTATTGCATTGTGCGAGTGCAGGGTCCGCATGAAGAGCTGCCGTTCATCGGAGCGGCGTAATCCCTCCATGATCAGATTCTGCGTGCGCAGAGCCAGACTGCTGGTCGGGGCGATGGTGTTGCGCCGTTGCACAAAGATGAAATCCCCTTGCTGACAGGGGATGAGATGATAAACGATCGCTTCGATCTGGTCGTTTCCCGCATCGTGCAGATCCTGCTCGGTCAGCCGCCCTCCCTGGAGCAGTTGCAGCCGCAGGGCCTGGGGATCGTGGCCGGCGGCCTGGCGGGTCTTGATCAAGGTGTCGCGGTCGATCTTGCCGGCGATCAGGAGAAACTCACCGAGCTCTTCCTCAGGGAAGGTCGAAGTCGCGGAGACCAGTTCCCCTTCGTCGAAGTGCAGATCCTTGCTCCCCCCTTCCAGACTGAAGTGGAGGAGGCCGCTTTTGCGGAACATGTTGATGATCGACAGAACTTCCACGACTTGCAGGTCGCCGATACTCCCGGCGAGGGTAATCTGTCCTTCGCCTCCCCCTTCAGTGGTGAAAAGGAGGTGGCGTTGCGAACGGGAGGCGAGGGTCAGTTCCCGGCTGTTCAGGCCATTGGCAATAGCGGCGGGGAGGGCGATGCGGTCGACGCTGTCGAGGGGAATACGGATCATAACTTGGCCAGACGGACCTTTTCGGCGATCGCCGCAGCCATCGCATCGATGGCAACCAGGTCCTTGTCGCCGCCGCGCCGCGCCTGCAACTCCAGTACCCCGTCCTTGACGCCGCGCGCCCCGACGGTGACGCGCAGGGGGATGCCGATCAGTTCGGCGTCGGCAAACTTGCTGCCGGCGCGCTCGTCGCGATCATCGAGAAGAACGTCGACACCGAGTCCTTGCAGTTCGGCGTAAAGGGCTTCGGCCGTCGTCCGCACACTTTCATCGTTGGGGTTGAGCATGGTGACGATGACTTCAAAGGGGGCAATCGCCATCGGCCAGATGATACCGTTGGCATCGTGATTCTGTTCGATCGCTGCCGCGGCAGTCCGGCCGATGCCGATGCCGTAGCACCCCATGTAAACAAACTGTTCCTTGCCGTCATTGTCGAGAAAGCACGCCTTCATCGCTTCGGAATAACGGGTGCCGAGTTTGAAGACATGACCGACTTCGACGCCGCGCCACATCTCCAGGACGCCACCGGCGCAGCGCGGGCAGAGATCGCCGTGGACGACATTGCGGAGATCAGCGTAGAGGTCGGGGGTAAAGTCGCGGCCGGGATTGGCATTCTTCAGGTGGAGATCAGCGGCATTGGCGCCGACCACGACGTTGCGCAGCCCTTCGACGGCGAGATCGGCGACAACGCGGATGGAGAGGCCGATGGGGCCGGCAAAGCCGACCGTTGCGTTCGTCACTTTGCTGACCAGCGCTTCGTCCGCCAGGGCAAGTTCACTGGCGCCGAGGACCTTGGCGAGTTTGATCTCGTTGAGTTCGTGATCGCCGCGCAGCAGCACTGCCACCGGCTCGTCATCAGCGACAAAGATCAGGCACTTGACCGTCTCGCTGGCAGCGATCTTGAGGAAGGTCGAGACCTCTTCGATCGAGCGCTGGCCGGGGGTGGCAACCTTCTCCAGGGGGCGGGGATCGCTGTGCTCGGGAGCGCTCAGAGGGCGCGCTTCCGCCTTCTCAATATTGGCGGCATACTGGCAGTTGTTGCAGGAGACGATGGCATCTTCGCCGGAGTCGGCGAGGACCATGAATTCGTGGGAATAGTTGCCGCCGATCGCGCCGGAATCGGCCTCGACCGCCCGGAAGTTGAGCCCGCAGCGCTCAAAGATGCGGCGGTAGGCCTGGTACATCTTGTCGTAGGAAAGAATAGCGCCGGCTTCGTTGACATCGAAGGAGTAAGCATCCTTCATAATGAATTCGCGGCCGCGCATCAACCCGAAACGGGGGCGGATCTCGTCGCGAAACTTGGTCTGGATCTGGTACAGGTTCAACGGCATCTGCCGGTAGGAGCGCACTTCGCGACGGACGATATCGGTCACCACCTCTTCATGGGTCGGCCCCATACAGAATTCCGCTTCCTTGCGGTCCTTGAAACGCAGCAACTCTTTGCCGTACTTCTCCCAGCGTCCCGACTCCTGCCAGAGTTCCGCCGGGTTCGCCATCGGCATGAGGATCTCCAGCGCCCCGGCGCGCTCCATCTCCGCTCGCACGATCGCCTCCACCTTGCGGATCGTCTTCAGGCCGAGGGGGAGATAGTTATAGATCCCCGAGGCGACTTTACGGATCAGTCCGGCGCGGAGCATGAGTTGATGGCTGATAATTTCGGCATCGGCCGGCGTCTCTTTGAGGGTCGGGATAAAGTATTGCGAATAGCGCATGGGAATCAGACCTCGACAGGGGAAAATCGCAGCGGCAGAGCCGGTGACGGAGAAGGAAAATTATCTTATTCAGGGGATGAATGCAAGGAGAATGGCGCTATAGACGGCGCTGATCTGGCCGGACGGCACTCTGCTGGCAACGTAACTTTTTAAAGGGGGAGAAGTCTTAACGGCACATAATTTTAAGTTGCAATTAATCCCTTGTTCCATTATTCTTACCCGTCTTCAACCCCTCGCAGGTGACAATGTTCTCTCCCTATCGAACCACAGAAAAGTTTTCCACTGAACTGCATCAGTTACTCGCAATCGAGGTCGGGGATCATCACCTTCTGTCCTCCGTGGAGAGTCTGGCGGAAGAGCATGGAAAGAGCGTTTACAAAGAGATGCTCCACCTCATGGTGGGGAAACATTTCGACGCGGAGCTTTCCGAGAATTACTGGCTGCAGGCCATCCGTCACTGTCAGGAGATCTACCAGCCGGAATTTGCCGTTCGGGGTTTCCGGCCGGCGCTCATGGATTACCTGCGGCACGTTGCCGGTGAACTCAGCGATCCGCGCATCATCGAGGCGGACTATCTGCACAATATCTCCCGCTCCTCGGTGACCGACGGCCTGACCGGCCTTTATAACCAGACCTACTTCAAAACGATCCTTGCCGATACCATCGTCAATCAGCGCCGCAACGGCGACCAGAACTTTGCCCTGATCCTCCTTGATCTCGATCACTTCAAACAGTACAACGACCGATGCGGTCATCTCGCCGGTGATGTAGCGCTGCGG
>JAXMLA010000006.1:0-20570 GCA_034370465.1 Desulfuromonadales bacterium | reverse complement strand
GACAAACCATCAATAACAGGGAACGATTTCAGCTTATCGATGACCTTGGTATCACCTTCAAGAACAAATCTGACTTTATCAGAATAGTTCCCAATGCGAATAAGCTTGATCGGTCCAGATAAAGGCACTGCCTTAACCGCGATCTTTTCAGTCACTCCGAAACAGTCAACAACATAACGGGATGGATTTTTCAGTGCAAAGGACTTGCAACGATCAAGTTCTCCGTCCGCACGCAAAAGTATTTCGCTCTTCCGGCCGATAATCTCCAAAATACTGGAAGCAGGAGATGTTAACTTTTCAGTAGGGGAAGAAACAACTGTAGGAACCGTCGGCGGTTTTACTTCAGTCGACGGTTTTACTTCAGTCGACGGCTCACTAGCAGCCGGCGGAGCAACTGTTGGGGAACTGTCAGAAAAAGGGGCAACAGAAGTAAAATCTACGTTTAAAATGTTTCCGTCTATTTGTACCTTGTAAGGAACACGATCCGTCAAGATAAATTCGATACGGCCGGATTTTACAGATGCAGACTCATAAAGGGAAACCCGAATTTCGCTCACAGGGTGTTCTGATAATTTGGAAACTGAAGGAAGTGAAGCAATATCAGCCCCCTGGAAATCAAAGACTACGCGCGGCGGCTTCGACAGTAGATAACTGGTGTAACGCGATCCGATCTCTTTCTCCGCCATAATCTGGATGCTGCTGCCACCCTTTTTCTCAACAGCCATAATTCGGTTCGTAAAATCAGCAGCAACGACGGTTGTCGCCACTACTATACCGGCAAGAAGGCAAGTAACAGCTAAAACTCCTCCGACGACAATAGTGCGCAAGCCGAATTTATTTGATTTTATCTGGTCACATCGCATCAGTTCAGACTCCTTCCCGCTTCGGGAGTTTGATCTCTAAAATATTAGTTCGAACTATATCCGTAAAATCACGATATTTTTCTTCCACAAGGAAACCCTCTTTATCGATTTTTATGACCGTCCCACCGCTTTTGCCAATCTTCATACCCTTGCGCACAACATAACTCTTGCCATCCGGTGCTATGACCATAACCATCGGTTGGCCATACCCAACGATGACCGCAGAGAGTTTGTACTGCATCGTCTCGTATTGCTGTAGTGGTGTTTGGGCAGAAAGATCTGCGTCAGCATCAACAGGGCGCTTGATCAAAATAAAGGGCTGAAAAGGATCCCGGCGATTCTCTGTAACAAAAGTGTATTTAAAGGGAGTCCCTTCTGCCGTAGTATCAGCCCCCTCGACACCGGTCGCTACTGGCTTGCTAACGTCTTTTTTGGGGGGTTGCGCTTTGACTGCAAGCGCTGGAGCTACCGGTTCTTTCTCTCCGCAGGCGGCAAGTGCAAGCATCACACAGGGAATAACAAACCATTGCGACAAATTTCGTTTTACCATCTTCATATTTAAACTCCGACAGTCTACTTATTTCTTCACAGGGGGGGTTGGTTCTCTCCAGCACTTAAGAAGCGATAAGTTGTCGCCTGGCAATCGACTGAAACTAACATCTCCGCGGACGATTTGCCCCCGGCAGTCTTCATCTTGATATTTCCAACCGTGACAATACGAGGCATCTCACTGACGTCAAAGAAAAACTTACCTATATCAAGATAACGACCGGTTAAAGTTAAAGAGACCGGCACCTCGGCATAAAAACCTTTGGCAACCTCGCCTCCCGGTTGAAACTTTTTGACTTCGAGTTGATTCTGGTTGGCAATTGAGGAAATACTGGTCAACAACTCGGGAAGTTCCTTGTCGTTAGGAAGTTCCTTTAACGACTCCTGCAGTCGATCCTGCATTTTTTTAAATTCTTCACGAAACCGTCCGAGATTATCAGCTATACTTTTTTTCTGGGCAATTTCCGCCTGCAATGCCTCACTCTTCTTGACCAAGTCCTGATACTCATTCATTTTAGGCATAAAGACAAAAAAGTAGAACGCCCCGGCTAGGCTGAGCAAAATAACAAAGACAATGAGCAGTCGTTTATAAAAAGGCAACTTGATAAATTTTTCAACCTGCGGATTCATCAATAGCTCCCTTAAGATTTTTTTGCAGTGTCAGATTTCTTATCGATAGGAGGCGAATCTTCTTTGGCAGCGACTTTGAATTTCTGCAATTTATGACCATCGAGTGTCGCCTGCTCAAGGCTTTGCAGTTCTACATTCTTATAATAAATGGAAGATTCAAGTTGTTGTAAAAAGGTTGCAACAATCTCTTCATTAACACCAAAACCACTGAGATTAACGACGCCAGCGACATTATCGAATGACTCTATCCATAATTTTTCCGGAGTAGCTGCACTCAACTCATCCAGCATATGAGCAGGACCAGTCTTGTTCTCTTTGAGCTTACTAAGGATGTCCAGCTTTGACTGAAGTTCAGCCTGTAGTTTTTTCACCTTTTCAACTTCACCAATCTGCTTTTTCAACTGTTCGACTATTCTGGTTTGTTCTGCAATTTCCTCGTTTTTTGTACTAATTTTGGTTTGAATAGTCGTGTATGCCGCTGCACAACCAACGACGACAAAGATTGCGGAAGCGACTAAGACAACGAATTGCTCACGCAACTTTTCTTTCTTCTGTGACTCCCGTACCGGGAGCAGATTTATTTTAATCATTCTTGTCCCCTACGCGACGCATCGCCAGACCCACAGCGACAGCAAACATCGGACCAATCGACTTTAAATATTCCCCTTCGAAATTCTTTTCATCCACTACGATTTGCCGGAAGGGGTCAATTATCTCAACGTCGATACCAAGACGAGTTTCCAATGCGTGGCGTATTTGTGGCAACTGAGCGATCCCACCGGTGATGTAAAGATGATGAATTTTATCGTCCGCCGCAGTCGCAGTGAAAAAATCTAGGGAACGTTGAACTTCCTGTGCCAACATTTCTGTGGCGCTGAGAATAACCTCCTCCACATCGTGTTGTTCTATCCCGGCGATTGTCTGCCCTAATTTGGCACGCTCTGCATCAGCGCTTCCAAGACCAAACTGCTTTTGTATCTCTTCATTGAGAATATTTCCGCCAATTTGAATATCACGGGTAAAGATTGATGTTCCATCCTTGAGGACGCTAACGTTCATTCCCCCGGCACCCATATTGACGAGACCGATCACCGCACTTTCATCAACCGCGTAATTCAACTCAAAAGCATTTTGCACTGCAAGGGAATCAATATCCATCACCACCGGAGTTAACCCGCACTCTCTAAAGATGGCAATGTGATCATTCACAAAATCTTTCTTGGCCGCCACGAGAAAAACATTCATCATCGTTGGGTCATTGTCATCCGGACCAATGATGTGGAAATCGAGGAAGACCTCTGCTATATCAAAAGGAATATACTGCTCGGCTTCATATGCAATCGAATTCTCCAACTCCTCTTCAGTCATGATCGGCATTTGAATCTTGCGAATAATGACTGAGTGCCCAGAAATAGAGGTTACGACATTTTTCGTGCTGATTCTCAAGGTACCGAGAAGACCTTTGACGACATCAATAACCGCTGATGAATCCATAATGGCGTTATCGACTATCGCCTCCGGGGGGAGAGTATCCATTCCAATTGACTGTAGATGCCAAAGGCCTTTGACCTCCCGCAACTGCACAATTTTAACCGCCCGCGAACCGATATCGATTCCAATTAAATCTTTACGACTTCTAAAAAGCATGACGATCCCTCGACATTAACGTGGCGTATTCTCTCTCTGGCCCAAGTCGACAAGAAAAATAAAATTTAAGGAAAGATTTTGCTCCTATCTTCAATTTTCAAGCCAAAGGCAAGAATTATTTTGCGCATAGTCGAAACTCGACAAGCTGCGCCTCTCTCAATCCGATCAATTGTCAAAGCTGAAAGACCCGCTTTACGTGCGAGTTCAGCCTTACTCATCAAAAGAGATTCCCTTAATTGCTTTACATTATTCACGCAACTCACCGCTTACGTTGGAATAATAGATCTAATCATGTAAAATTATGCCTAAGTATATGTTCTTTAACATCACAGTCAAGCTTTTTTTGAGGAGAAAAAGAAATTCCTCCTTTAAATATCCCGCCTTATACACAGGCTTTATCTGTAGTGGAAAAATCCAAGGTACCAACGCAACAATAACTCTCCCCAAAAAAACCAGATCACAGCAGCTGCAGACAAAAAAGGACCAAAGGGGATAGCCAGTTTACCGCTCGCTCCCTGGCGTAACATCAGCGGCACACCAATAAGTGTACCGAGACAGGAGCTAATAAAGATAACCGGGAGAATGGCCTTCCAGCCGAGAAACGCGCCAATCATCGCCAGCAACTTGATATCTCCGCCCCCCATCCCCTCATTCTTGGTCAAAAACTCGTAAATAATTGCTATCAACCAAAGGGAGCCGCCGCCAAGAAGGATACCAAGGATGGAATTACTCCAAGTCAATGGTGTCAACGAGACGGTAGCAAAACCAAGAATTATCCCCGGAAGACTGATAATGTCGGGAATAATCTGGTGGTCCAGATCGATAAAGGTCAGGGTTACCAATGCTGCTGCAAAGGCCCAAAAGACCAGGGTTGCTGGCTGCAATTCAAAGATTGTGAAAACTTTAAGGAAGAGCAACCCGGTCAAAGTTTCGACCAGGAGATAACGAACACTGATTTTCTCTTTACAAGTAGCGCACTTCCCCCTCAGGAACAACCAACTGACAATGGGAATATTCTGCCACCAACGAATTTTCGTTTCGCACTGCGGACAACGCGATGGCGGGGAGATAATCGAGAGCCCTGCAGGAATTCGATAGATACAAACATTAAGAAAAGATCCAATGCAAGCTCCGAGGAAAAAAATCCAGAGATACAAAATAGAAGGTGGCATCAAACGATTCCAATCTGTTGTAACTGTTTTTTCACTGCATTAATTACCGCGTCAACACTGATCCCCGACAAACACAACAGCTGCTTTTTGCACGGAGGCGTAGTTCCAAAAAGCGTACAGGGAGAGCAGGGGAGTTGAAGGTCAAGGACGCTATGCCCTTCTCCACGTGGCGCCCATTTCTGTGCAATCCCGGGACCAAAAAGTGAGACGGTTGGAATTCCCAACGCCACACCGATATGTAAAAGGCCAGAATCACCGCTGACCAAAAGATCGGCGCCGCTAATTAACGCAGCCGTCCCGGCAAGACTGGTCTGCCCCGAGAAATCGTGACCCCCGCCGTCCCTACAAATTGCGCCCGCGGTGGCACAGTCGTCACGACCGCCGACGACCACCACCTGCCAGCCAATCTCATTGATAGCGCGTGCCAGTAGACGAAAGCGTTCCTCCCCCCAGCGGCGCGCCGCAATACTTGCACCGGGAAAAAGAACAAGATAACGTCCGTTGATCTTTGCACGTAACAAATTGACCTCTGACGCTATGTCGTAGGGAATTCGCAACCAGGGCGGAGATGGAAGTGCTGTATACGGAATACCAAGCGGGGTCAACAAGGAGAGAAAAAGTTCCGCTTCGTATGTTTCCTGCGAATAGGGGAGTGGATCCGTAAAGAGCCGTTGGCGCCCGTTGCCGGCAAATCCGATCTTGACCGGAGCCCGCACCACTCTGGCAACAACGGCGGAAAGGCTGTGCCACTGTTCTGAATCAATGACAACATCATAACGACCCATTAAAGATCGGAGAAATTCAAAAGGCCGGTCGTAACACCAGACCGTCACATTGACCGGAGAAAGGACAAAAACACCAGCGTTACGGCGCTCGCCCAAAACAAAGATGTGGGCCGCGGGGAAGTATTCCAGCAGACGTTGCAGCAACGGGATGAGATGAACGGCATCGCCAATTCCGCCGGGACGGATTACAAGAATCGACCGCGGATCACCATGAGTCCGCCGCGACGGTGCAGGCAAGAAGCGCACCGCCACACCGCCAACAACACAATCAATGAATTTCAACAATGAAATTTTGATACTCACTCGACTTACCCCATGAAAAACCACCAATAAAAATATTATTTCAATAGCTTAAAGCCATATAGATAATCACCATCCCTATTGCTACGGTTAACCAGATAACCCGTACACGATTAGTCTCAATCCGTTTAACAAGTTGAGCATTCTGGTCGGCAAGCTCTTTGATAAGTTCCGACGAAGCAAGCATTTGATTCTGCAGATCGGAATAGCCCGCCTCCATGGCGATGAGACGCGCTTCGATGCCTGCGAGAGAAGCGGCATCCGGGGACAAGTGAGGCTGCGCTACGTCGGTCAGAATTTCGGATGGAGCAGACTTGTTAGCCACAGCTTTCCATAACTTCTTTGCGGCATCAGCAACCTTGGGAGCATTAATGATGACTTCCGACCATGGAACTTTTGACAGGAGTGCAAACCAACCGACTGCCATAGCAAAACCTTTCACTGAAACCTTCAATCAGCACCCTGCAAACCGCAAGATATAAGAAAGCCTCCCTACGTCACACTTTGTGTCATACAGGGAGGCAAACTTATTAAAATCAGTCTAAAACCTGGTTTTATTAACTGGCGGCGTCCATACAACGGATTTGCCAACTAGATAAAAACATTATTCTTTTATCAATTCGATTTTTCTGGATACCCCGAAAATTACCCCCAAAAAATAGTACTCACCTCATTTGTCGGTGTATCTCGACCTATTTCTTGATGACAATTATTGCCTGCCTTGGCTTGTATTTGTCAATATTTTTTCAACTAGGTCCAAGTTTTTCTATCTATCGAACGCTCGACTCTTCCTGCTGTTGCTCGCTCAACAAACTTTAGCGGTCAGGTGCTCCAATTGCGCATTCAGCCAACAAGGAGCTAGTCCGGCCGTCCGTCGAGCATCGCCCAGGTGCGGCTGCTACGCTGGCGGATAATTTCCTGGATGGCGCTTAATGTCTCGTTACAGTCATAGTTCTTTCTAAAATCCGCGGCAAGAGAGTCGGTCGTCATTTCTATGACTCTGGTCAGTCGTTCCAGTTCGTTGAATATCGTCTTGGGAGCAATATTCAGCTCTTCGGACATGTGTTCCCAGTGGCGGCGTCTTAACTTGTTGGGGTGCCGCTCCCCTCCCAGGCGCATGGCCAGACGCAGATCAAGTTGCGGGTAGCATGCGGCACAGAGAAGATCATAAAAGGGGGCAAGCCGGACGCTCCCATCGTTGCCATAGAGCAGGGAAAGATTCTTGCCGTGCGCATCGGCATTGCCGATGAGAAAATTGAAACCTGCCCAGCGTAGCAGTTGGCGAGCGTCCAGTGCCGGAGACGCGCTATGCTGCAGGAGCAGCCGCCAGATCGCAGCAAGGGATGGCCCTCCGCTCTCCTCATATTTGAGGTTAGCCTCTACTCCCAGCGCTTGACAGGTGTCTTCCTGATGAAGTCGTTCAACCATTGTCCCATTGAAGTGCCGGTCGAAACGTTCCACCAGATAAAAGGTCTGGTTACGGACAGTGCGTATCTCTGCTTTTGGGACGATCAGGCCGAGTTTCTCCGCCAGTTGCATGCAGAAAGCTTCGTTTTCTACCGTATTAGGCAGAGGGATGGCGGCACGAATCGGCGGCTTGAGGATGTGCGTCGTTGCCAGGGTGCCGGTCGCCTTGCACAGACCGTTATTATCGACATAGACCGGGGTCTTATTCTGTGCACCGGCGAGAGAAAGGCGCACTCCCTCCTCCCCGGCCAGCAGAGGTGGTGGTGAATCGCTGGCAACCAGTGCGAAGAGTTCAGCTTCGCCGAGCCTCTGGTAGTGGCCGTTCGCCAGGGGAGTTTGTTTCAGAGGCAGTAAGCTGACTGCGCCGGCGCACTCTCCTCCAAGATCGATGAGGAGTCCGAAAACATCGCCGGTGCTTCGTCCCAAGCGGCGGGCAACAGTATTGAGAACGTCACCCTCAGGCAACTGAAGTGGCTACACTATCCCGGACACACAAATTGAGGCAATATGCCCGAAAATGGAGGTGTGTCCAATGAGCTCAAGTTACTCGTCCCAATTCAAACAAGATGCTGTCAAGTTGGCAGTTGAGTCCGATCAGCCCGTCGCCCAGACGGCAAGGAACTTGGGTGTCAATCCAAACAGTCTGTACAACTGGATAGCGAAGTACCACCAACCAGAGACTTCAACCAATAAAGGCGCGGGTGAAAAGAGCCCCTATGAGGAACTGAAACGCCTTCGCCGAGAAAATGCCCAGCTAAAAGAAGAGCGTGACATCTTAAAAAAGGCAGCGGCGTACTTTGCAAAAAACAGTCAATAAAGTACGCCTGGATGAAACAGCAGACTGATTTCAGCATTCAAGCCATGTGTCGAGTTCTTCAGGTTTCCCGGAGTGGTTACACAAGCAGTCTTTTCGGGAGTCGGTTGACGATTATCTCGACTTCTGCATTCAACTTGGCCAGACCCCAGAGAAACCGTTCACCGGCAAGTTCATGCTGCGCCTGACCCCTGACCTGCACCGGAAAGTGTACGTGGCGGCCAAGCAGTCAGGCGAAAGTATCAACAGTTGGCTGAATGAGCAATTGGAGCACCTCACCAGCAATGTCTGCTGAAGGCCGATCTCAGAGGAGAGCTAACAGGGTCGCGTCTCCAAAATCCAAATTCTCAACTTCCCGCTCCGCTTCGAAATGCTCCAAACGGGGAGATCCAAGCTGTGCACATTGACTAAATTCTCAAGTCGGGTAATACTTGCGAATACCAAGTATTACCCGGAGGTGAACCATGCAGACCCAAGTAAAACCGATGGCCGTCAAGTTGCCACAACAGGACCGGGAGCGTTTGCAAAAGCTCGGCGAAGCAAAAAAACGCTCGGCGCACTGGCTGGCAAAAGAGGCGATCAGTCAGTTTCTCGACCGGGAAGAAGCGGCGGAACGGTTCAAGCAAGAATCCGTCAGCCGCTGGGAAGATTACTGCCGTACCGGCAAGTCTGTTCCCCATGATGCCGTGATAAAGTGGCTCGAATCCTGGGGGAGTGAAAATGAACTTGAGGCGCCGAAATGCAAATAGAATGGCTGGAAACGGCCATTATCGACCTGCAACGGCTTCGGGAGTTCATCCTTCCGCACAATCAGGACGCCGCTCAACGCGCTTTCAAAACCATCAGGGCTGCTGTCGCCCCCCTCGAAACAAATCCCCGCATCGGCAAACCGGTGGAAGACCTGCCGGACTATCGCGACCTCATGATCCCTTTTGGCGCTTCCGGTTATGTCCTCCGTTACCGTCTCCAAGGCGACACCATCTTCATCATTGCTGTCAAACACGGCAAGGAAGCCGGATTCGTGAGTCAGACGGAATCCGAGAGTCGTTAACGACAAACGCATTCTCCATCCCGCTGATCTGCTTGAAGTCCTTTTCAATAGCGCTTCCGCGCGACGGATCCGACTATTTTTCATGATTTACCCTAAAAGTCTTGACTATTGTGCAAAGTTCGGAATAATGGTCGGCATGAAACGTTATCTCGCAGACAATATTCTTTCCGACCTTGGGAAGAAGATGGTGGTGCTGACCGGACCACGGCAGGTCGGGAAAACTACCCTGGCCAAGGAACTGATGGCGGGCTACCCGCGCCCGCAGTATCTAAACTGGGATGTGGTCGACGACCGTCGTATTCTCCTCGCCCAAAGCTGGAGTCCGCGCGCCGATTTTCTTGTGCTCGACGAGATTCACAAGATGCCGAACTGGAAGGTTTACCTGAAGGGGGTCTTCGATGGGCGCCCTGGAGGGCAGGCTATCCTGGTAACTGGCAGCGCGCGCATGGAGACATTTCGGCAATCCGGCGAATCGTTGGCCGGGCGCTATTTTCAGGCGCGGCTTCATCCTTTTTCGGTGCGTGAGTGGGTCGATCTGAGCGATGTTAAACCCGATGATGCGCTTGATCGCCTGATCGAGCGCGGGGGGCTGCCGGAACCTTTCCTGGCTGCCGAGAAGGTTGAAGCCGAGCGCTGGCGGCGGCAATACTTCACCGATCTGGTCCGTGAGGATGTGCTGGAATTCTCCAGAATTCAGGAAATCCGGGTGATGCGCTTGCTGGTAGAATTGCTGCGAAGTCGTGTCGGTTCGCCCCTCTCCATCGCCTCTCTGGCTCGCGACCTTCAGTCTGCGCCCAACACGGTGAGCAAATACCTTGAGATTCTCGAAGCTCTCTACGTTATTTTTCTGGTGCGGCCTTATCACCGGAATGTTGCGCGGGCCATTCTGAAAGAACCCAAGGTCTATTTCTTTGATACCGGCTATGTGCTCGGCGACGAAGGGATCAAGTGGGAGAATGCTTGTGCCGCCATGTTGCTCAAGCACACCGACTACGAGCAGGATATTCTGGGAAAAGAGTCGAGCCTGCATTACTTGCGCACAAAAGACGGTGCCGAGGTTGATTTTGTGCTGTGCGAAGCCGGCGACCCCGCATTCCTGATCGAATGCAAGCATGCGGATAATCGACCCAGCCCGGCGCTGATGAAATTTGCCGAACTCTTTCCGCAAGCGCAATCGATTCAGCTGGTGCGTGAGCTGCGGCAGGAAGAATACCGCCGTCCGGTATCGATTTTATCCGGGGCGAAATGGTTGGCAGGGCTTCTGGCATGATGATCCCCCGCTATGTTGAACCCCTCTTTCGCCCGCCAAGCGAGGCGCGCAGCCTGATCTTTCAGATCACCATCGGCTGCTCGCAAAACAGCTGCACATTCTGCGGCATGTACAAAGGAAAACGCTTCCAGATCCGGCCGGTGGCGGAGATCCTCCAGGAGATCAAGGGGATTCCGGCGATTTACCGACTCCGCATCGACCGGGTCTTCCTCGCCGACGGCGACGCGCTCGTCTATCCCTTTGCCGGACTGGTGGAGATTCTCGATAGCCTGGCTGCCACCTTTCCAAACCTGACTCGCGTCGGCGCTTACGCCTCACCCGCCAGCCTGACGGCCAAGAGCCCGGAAGAGTTGACGATCTTGCGGGGCAAGCGCCTGCGCATCCTCTACTTTGGCCTCGAATCCGGGGAGGACGAAACCCTCCTCTCGATCAACAAGGGCTTCACTGCCGCGGCCATGGCGCAGCAGGCCCTGAAAGCGCGGGCAGCAGGGATGAAACTCTCGGTGACGGCGATCCTCGGCCTCGCCGGACGCGGGCGCAGCCTCAGCCATGCCCGCGCCACCGCCGCCTGGGTGAATCAGGTCAATCCCGAATACTTCTCCCTCCTCACCCTCTTTCACCGCCACAACGACGACTTTGTCCGCACTCTGGAGCAATGCACCCGCCGCGAACTCCTGATCGAAGCGCGGGAACTGCTGACCCATCTCCACCCGGCTCGCACCATCCTCCGCTCCAACCATGTTTCCAACTTCCTCAACCTTGCCGGCAGCTATCCCAAGGATCGCGAGCGCCTGATCGCCGATATCGATGCGGCGATGGCAGCGGCGAAGTTGCGCCCCGGCTTCCTCGACAGCGTGCCGGCTTATGCCGAAGAGTATTACTGAAAACGGCCACAACCGCCCCGCTTCCTCTTCCCCGGCGGGGGAGAATATGCTAATCTTCCGGCGCTGATTATCATCTTCCCAATGGATGGCCCATGGATCTGACCCGTATTCTTCTTCCCCTGGCTTTCGGCCTGTATCTCATCGCCTTTGTTCTTTATCTCCTTCACTTCAAGGGGCGGCAGGCCAGCGTTGCCAAGGGAGCCTTCTGGAGTATCGTCGCCGCCTTTGCCCTGCAAAGCTTCGTTCTCGGGCAACGCTGGATCAGCGCCGGCTATCTGCCGGTGACCAACCTCTTCTCCACCCTCTTCTTCTTCAGCTGGGCCCTGGCCGCCGTCTACCTTTATTTTGAACTGCGTTACCGCATCCGCGCCATCGGTCTCTTTGTCATCTTCCTCAATCTGCTGCTGCTCGGGGCGGCCCTCCCCCGGGATCCGGTTCTCAAACCGTTGATCGCCAGCCTCGACACCCCCCTCTTTACCCTGCACATCGCTTTCTCCTTCTTTGGCTACGCCTTCTTTGCCATGGCCTTCTCCCTCGGCGTTTTGTACCTGTTGCAACGGATCATCGACAGCGCGGCGCTCCCCGATCTCTACACCCTGCGTCGCTTGAATGAAGAAGCGATCTTTCTCGGCTTCATCCTCTTTACCTTGTGCATGATCTTTGGATCGATCTGGGCCTATGTCGCCTGGGGCTACTACATCTCGTGGAATATCAAGAGTGTCTGGTCGCTGGTCGTCTGGCTCTTTTACGGCGGCATGTGTCACGCCAAGTTCATCCGCCGCTGGCAGGGGGGGGTCTATGCCGGCCTCTCCATCGCCGGTTTTGCCATTGTCCTCTTTACCTATCTCGGCATCGGCCTGTTACTGTCGAGCAATCACCCCCTCGATTAAGGGATTAGATTCATGCTGCAACGGCTCTGGAAAGTCCTCTGCTCCCTGAAATTGACCATCATCCTGGCCTCGGCGGCAACGGCGTTGACCATCGTCGGCTCGGTGGTGATGATTCGCTACCCGAAGACCTTCGGGATGCTCGACGAAATGGTTCTTGGCGCCTGGTTCAGCCGTTTTGGACACAGCAACTATGCCCTCACCGGCTGGTTCTGGATCGTCTGCCTCCTCTTCATTCTCCTCGGCATCAACACCCTCTGCTGCTTTCTTGACTGGCTCCCCAAGGTGCGCTACCGCTGGCGCAAAAGCGGCGAATACCTGATCCACCTCAGCTTTATCCTCCTGTTGATCGCCTTTATCTGGGGGAGCGCCAGCGGGGATCGCAGTCAAGGGCATCGCATCCCGGTCGGTGCAACGCTCGATCTGGCAAAAATCGCCCCCGGCTACCAACTTCAGCTCAATGCTTTTTCTCCAACCTTCTCGCCGGAAGGACGTCCCGACGATCTGCCCAGCACCTTGACCTTGTTCAAGGATGGCATCGTTGTCAAAACCGGAACGATCCGCCTCAATCACCCTCTAACCTACGCTGATCTCGTGATCCTTCCCGGTTCCCTGGCGCAACAGGTCGACGGTTTCCGTTTCAGCGGCGAGCTCGAATTGCGGCCCGGCAGCATCGTCCGTCAAGCCGACGGTACTGCCTTGCGGGTGATAACCTTTCTCCCCGATGTCATGCTCCGTAATGGTCGGATCTTCCCCGGTGGCGCAGAACTGAACAATCCCGCTTTTGAACTTGAACTCATCGCTCCCGGACAGGAACCGTGGCGCGGCTGGTATCTGCTGCGCCAGCCCCTCCCCTCGCCCCTGGCGGCGGCCGGCTTTGCCCTGCAGCCGATCGAACCGCTCGTCACCTGGCTCAGTATCCTCACCATTAATCGCGATCCCGGTGCCGACCTCGCCCTGCTCGCAGCCTGGTGCATGGCGATCGGCGTCCTGTTCGCGCTCATCTCTTTTTACGACAAACGCCAACGCGGCGATGCTCCCGACATCATCTGAACGAACACGGAGAAATCGACTTGAATATCAAAAAGTTCTTTGACGCAATCGGCCTGAACGGCACCCAATGGCAATGGCGCCTGATGCTTTGGGAGAAGAAGATCAAACAATCGTTCCGCACCCCGACCCAGGCCGGCGGCCTCCCTTTTTACAAAGTGCTGATCGCCCTCAACCTCCTCAGCTTTGCCGTCATGTTGCTGCAAGGGGGAATATCAGGGCGCAACGTCTTCGCGATCCTCATGAACCCCGACACCAATCTACTGATCTATTCCGGGGCGCAATTCTGGCCCTTTGGCGATTGGTGGCGCGCCCTGACCTATGCTTTCATGCACGGCGGCATCCTGCATCTCACCTTTAACATGATCGTCCTGTACCAGATCGGACCACTGATCGAGACAGAAATCGGCCGCTCGCGCTTCCTGATTCTTTACACCCTCACCGCCCTCACCGCCACCTTTGCCGACCTCCTCTGGCATCCGAATGTGCCGGTCGTCGGCGCCTCGGGGGCGCTCTTCGGCCTGATCGGCTTTGCCATTGCCTGGTACCACCGCCTCGGCGGCTTTCAGGCCCTGGAGCTGCGCAACTTCATGATCAAATGGGCGGCCTTCGCCTTTGTCTTCGGCCTCCTGGTCGGTGCCGACAACGCTGCCCACCTCGGCGGCGCGATCGGCGGCGGCGTTATCGGCTTGATCCTGCCGAACAATGCCTGGACCCGGCGCAAGACCGACAAACTCTGCACGATTCTCGCCTGGGGCTGCGCTCTCCTCATCGTTGCCGCCTTTGCCGGATTGGCGCTAAGTTGGCTGCGGTAATTATATGGCCAAAGAAAAATTTCCCGTCACCACCGCGATCCGCGCTCTGCGCGAAGGGAAGATCCCCTTCACCGAGCACCTCTATCCTTACGAAGAGAAGGGTGGCACCGCGACCTCTGCCCGTGAGCTTGGCGTTGACGAGCACTGCGTGATCAAGACTCTGGTCATGGAAGATGACAAAAAGAAGCCGCTGATCATCCTGATGCACGGCGATTGTCAGGTCTCGACCAAGGAGTTGGCGCGCCAGATCGGCGCCCGCAGTGTCGTCCCCTGTACGCCGGAAGCGGCCAACCGCCACACCGGCTATCTGGTCGGCGGCACCTCCCCCTTCGGGACGAAACAATCTCTGCCAATCTATGTCGAAGCCTCGATTCTGGATCTTGACCGAATCTACATCAACGGCGGCAAGCGCGGCTTTCTCGTCGCCCTGGCTCCACAGGATCTGGTCAAACTCCTTAAACCGACAGCGGTAACGGTGGCGATTTCCCCATAGGAGGACGCGATGCCCCTGCTAACCACCCTCGACGCAGCTGCGGCCGCCATCCGCTCCGCTGAGGCGTTGATTATCACCGCCGGCGCCGGGATGGGGGTCGATTCCGGCCTCCCGGATTTCCGCGGCAATGAAGGTTTCTGGAACGCTTATCCTCCCTACCGTCAGCTCGGCCTCTCCTTTATCGAGACCGCCAATCCGGCCCACTTTCAACGCGATCCCGCCTTTGCCTGGGGCTTTTACGGCCACCGCACCAACCTGTATCGTGACACCGTCCCCAATCCCGGCTTCACCATCCTTCGCAACTGGATCAAGCGCTTTCAGCTGAATAACTTTGTCGTCACTTCCAACGTCGATGGACAGTTTCAAAAAGCCGGTTTCCCCGAGGATGAGATTCTCGAAGTCCACGGCTCCATTCATCACCTGCAATGCCTGCGGCCCTGCTGCGCCGCGATCTGGCCAAACCAGGAGGAGATAAAGATCGACGAACGAACCATGCGCGCTCGGCATCTCCCCACCTGCCCGCACTGCCACGGCCTGGCGCGGCCGAACATTCTCATGTTCGGCGACTTCTCCTGGCTCGACGACCGCTGCCGCCAGCAGGAGGAGCGCTACCAGGATTTTCTCCACCAACAGCAAGGCAAGCGTACCGTCGTTATCGAGATCGGCGCCGGCACCGCCATCCCGACCATCCGCGCCACCGCGGAGCGACTCGGCCGTTCACCGCAAGCCACCGTCATTCGCATCAACCTGCGCGAAGCTGAAATCTCCCATCCTCACTTCTCCCTCCCCTGTGGCGGTCTGACCGGTCTGACCGCACTTGACACTCTCCTTAATCTATAAAACAGAGAAAGGCCGAACCTGTACGTGACAGATCCGGCCCTTTTGGTTCTTAACACCGCCCGGTCAAGAAGCGGCTCTATTCATGAACAGTGTCTGTGTCGGGTAGGCAAACTCGATTCCCTTTTGTTGAAACTCGCGGAAAATAGTTAAATTTATCGCCTGCTGAATATCCATGTAATGAGCATAATCGGCGCCAAGGACATAGTAGACCATTTCAAAATTCAAACTGAAATCACCAAAACCGGCAAAATGCGCGCGATCAAAAGTCGCATCTTCCTGCTTTTCGATAATTTCCTTCATCATCAGGGGCAGATTTTCGAGATTTTCCGGCGTTGTTTGATAAACGACGCCGACCTGAAAGACGACGCGTCGACGCTCCATCTTTTTATAATTATGGATTCTTGAATTGGTCAGATCGGTGTTATGAAAGACCAGAAGTTCTCCGCCCAGAGAGCGGATTCGGGTTGTTTTGATACCGATATGCTCCACTGTCCCCTTTTTGTCCTCGATAATTAGAAAATCTCCGACTTCAAAGGGCCGGTCAAAAAATATGACAAAATAGTTAAACAGATCGCCTAAAACCGTTTGGGCCGCCAGCGCAATCGCAATCCCGCCGATTCCCAATCCGGCGACAACCGAGGTTATTTTGAATCCAAGGTTATCGAGCAGAAACATCAGGCCCAGGACCCAAATGACGACATTCAAAAAGGTGGTTAATCCCTTAATTTGTCTTGCCCGGTCTTCGCCTTCCTCATTCTTTATATATGCTTTGGAAAGATGCTTTAAAAATTCCGTTGTCGCTTTAAGAAAGCAGTAAGTCAAAACAATAACCGTCGAAAAATACAAAGCTCTTTCGACTTTAACCGAGACATTCAGGTTCTGTACCGAGAGATAAAAGGCACCGAAATAAGCCAGGGGGATTGCTGCCTTCTCTATGCCGACAACCAAAATGTCATCTAATTGGGTGACAGTACTCCTTGCCCAGATACGCAGTCTGCGGACAAAGACCTTTTTAAAGAGATAAACACACAATACCCCAACGACAAAAACCCCGAGGGACATTACGTACATCTCAACTGTGTTGCCGAAAATAGATTGATCGGTAAAATATCCCATATTCAAGCTCTTTCAAAGGTATGCTGGATGAAATGAATGGGGTCGAATCTGCATCTGGCAGATCCGACCCCATTTCTCTGCAAAATGTCTTCCCGGGTTATTGCAACAGCTTGATATGATCGCGCGCCAACTTCGCTTCTTCCGAATCAGGGGCGATGCGGATGACTTCACGGAAGGCCTGCACGGCCTGAATCTTTTTGCCGAGCTTAGCCGATGAAAGGCCGTACTGAAACTGGATCACCGGATTGTTCGGAGCGATCTTGACGACTTCCTGGTATTCCTTCAAGGCCAGATCGGTCTTGCCGAAAGCCTCATAGGCCTCGGCCAGTCGCACCCGGGCGGTGGCATAGTTGGAATTAATCTCCAGCGATTTCTTGTAAAAACTGATCGCCGTAAGAATGTCCCCTTTGTTGAAGTGAGCATAACCGATCCCGGCGTTGGCCACGTCCGGATTTAAAAAAAGGAGATTCTTCGACGCCAGCGTGAAGTAGAAGATGGCATCATCCCAGCGTTGCATATCGAGATAAAGCGCACCAAGGTTATTCTGACAGATCGGCGCAAAGCTGGCGTCACTCAAACGTAACGCCTTCTTGTAGCTCTTTTCGGCATCCTCATAGGAGCGCATCAATTGAAAGGTCTGCCCCATGGAGAGGTGGATGTTCGGGTCTCCGGGGTTCGCCGCCGCAGCCAGATAAAACTCTTTGAGTGCCAGCGAATAGTTGGGCTCGCGCAGATAAGAGATGCCGAGAGTGTAATGAACTTTTCCGTCCGTCTTATCTTTGGCCGAGAGACAGCCCGAGAGGGGGAGGAGGGTCGATAGAACTAAAAAAAGGGCAAGACAAGATCTCTTCACGAAAGTCCTCACAGTGGCGTCAGCCTTGATTGTTACTACATCTTTTCTAGCCGGCGATGAACTCGGTCATCATTTTAAACTCTTTAAAACGTCCGTCAATCTCTTCTATTGTCAAACTTTTCAAGCGGCTCAAGCTGAAATCCTCGACAGTAAAGGAGGCCATGACACTGCCATAGACGATTGCCCGGCGGATATTCTCCGGTTCAAGATTCTTTGTCGCTGCCAGATAGCCCATAAAGCCGCCGGCAAAAGTGTCGCCGGCACCGGTCGGATCGAAGACCTCTTCGAGGGGATAAGCCGGTGCGGCAAAGATTTCTCCGGGGGAGAACATCAGCACGCCGTATTCGCCGCGCTTGACGATCAAGGTCTTCGGCCCCATATTCAAAACCGCCTTGGCCGCCTTGATCAGGTTCGCTTCGCCGGCGAGCTGGCGGGTCTCCCCTTCGTTGATGACGAGGAGATCGACCCCCTTCAAAGTCTCAAGGAGGGCATCACGCTTGCCGGTAATCCAGAAGTTCATCGAATCGGCGGCGATCAATCGCGGCCGCCGTACCTGGCGCAGAACTTCGCTTTGCAACTCCGGATCGATATTGGCGAGAAAGACGAACTCACTTTCGGCATATCCCGCAGGGAGTTCGGGACGAAAGTCGGCAAAGACATTGAGCTGTGTATCGAGGGTCTGGGCTTCGTTGAGCTCGAAGCCGTAGCGCCCTTTCCAGCGAAAGGTGGCGCCGTCGGCCATGGTGACGCCCGTCAGGTCGATATTGCGCTCACGCAGCATCTGCAGATGTTCATCCGGGAAGTCATTTCCGACCACGGCGACGAGACGGACATCGGTAAAGTAGCTGGCCGCGACCGAGAAGAAAGTACCGGAGCCACCGAGGACTTCATCTGCTTTGCCAAAGGGGGTTTCGACCGAATCGAATGCCATGGAACCGATCACCAGTAGACTCATTTTAACCTCTTCGAACCATAACAGGGCGGGCACAAGACCCGCACCTACCGCTTATTGGGATTTAATCAAGGTACCGACCCATGATCACCGCCAGCTTCTCTTTGGTGGCGGCCGGGATCAGCTTCTTATCAGTCATAATGGCAAATTGCAGAGCATCCTTGCAGACGCAGCCGCGCTCCACAGCCAGTTCAGCGACCGCTGCGGCGATAATTTTGCGCGCCATCGCCACATTCTGCTTGATGATAGCAATAATTGCTTCGATCGAAACATCATCATGGGCGGTATGCCAGCAGTCGTAATCAGTGGCCAGGGCAATGGTACCGTAGCAGATCTCGGCTTCCCGCGCCAGACGCGCTTCATTAATGTTAGTCATGCCGATGATGTCGACCCCCCAGCTCCGGTAAATCTGCGATTCGGCGCGGGTGGAGAACTGGGGGCCCTCCATACAGAGGTAAGTGCCGCCGCGATGGACCGTCGCCCCTGCCCCTTGCGCTGCGGTGTACAGGATCGCGCTGAGATCCTTGCAGACCGGATCGGCAAACTGAACATGGCCGGCGATCCCTTCGCCAAAGAAGGTCATGGGACGCTTGCCAAGGGTGCGGTCGAAAAACTGGTCAGGGATGACGATGTGGCCGGGGACGATCTCTTCCCGCATGCTGCCGACCGCCGAGACCGAGATGATGCGCTGCACGCCGAGCTTCTTCATCGCGTAGATATTAGCGGTAAAGGGGACTTCCGAGGGGAGCAGGCGATGGCCGCGGCCATGGCGGGGGAGAAAAACCATCTGCACCCCGTGCAGTTCGCCGGTGACCAGCACATCGGAGGTCGGACCATAAGGAGTCTCGACCACCACTTCGCGAACATTGTTCAAACCCTCGATCTCGTAAAGACCGCTGCCGCCGATGACGCCGATGACTGTTTGTGCCATAAGACTTTCCTCCATACATTTATTCAAAATTGTGATTTTTCCAGTTTGGCCTTGAGCTGCCCGCAAGCCGCCGAAATATCCTGCCCCTTACTCGCCCGCCGCACCGCGACAATATCACGGCTGAGGAGATAAAGCTGAAAGGCTTCGATCTGCGCCGGCTCCGGAGTACGCAAGGTCGACCCTTCGTGCTCGTTGTAAGGAATAAGATTGACCTTGGCCTTGACCTCATGCAGCAGCGAAACGAGGCGCTTGGCGTCGGCAAGAGAATCGTTGACGTCGCGAATCAGGATATATTCAAAGGTGATGTATTGGCGCGGCTGCAGGGGGTAAGTGCGGCAGGCCGCCATCAACTCTTTCAGTGGGTAACGGCGGTTCACCGGCATCAAAACATCGCGGACCGCATCGCTGGTGGCATTGAGAGAAACGGCAAGGTTGACCTTGACGCGACGGCCGAACTCTGCCATCTCCGGAATCAGTCCACTCGTCGAGACGGTGATCTTGCGAGGTCCAAAGGCGAAGCCGTCGACGGCGCCGAGGATCTCGATCGCCTTGACGACATTATCGAGATTATGGAGCGGCTCCCCCATCCCCATGAAGACGATGTTATGGATCGGGCCGTCCTTGAGGGCGGCGCAGACCTGGTTGACGATCTCGCCCACTTCGAGGTTGCGAGTGAGGCCGAAGGCGCCGGTGAGACAGAATGAACATTGCATGGCGCAACCGACCTGGGTCGAAATACAGAGGGTGCTGCGACCTTCGAGCATGGGGATGCGCACGGTCTCGATCGTTTCGCCATCGGCAAGGCGAAAGAGGTACTTACGGGTGCCGTCGCTGCTCACCGCCACATGTTCCGGCGTCCAGTCCGAAACCATGGCCCGTGCGACCAGCTCGTTGCGCAGCTCTTTGGAGAGGTCGGTCATCGCTGCGAAGTCACAGACGCCGCGCGGATAGATCCAGCGCATGATCTGCCCGGCGCGAAAGCGCTCTTTGCCGATACCGGCAAGAAAATCCGTCAGATCACTCTTGGTGAGATTTTTCAGGTCAATCAGTGGTGACACGAGCAAAAAAAACCTTCATTCTTCGCGTATTAAAAGGAAAAAGCCCGTGGATATTATCCCACGGGCTTTTTCCACTCAAGCTGAAACGCACTTCGCAACCGGGAACTGTCCACTTAAAGCAGTTCGAGCCCAGAGAAGAAGTA
>JAXMLA010000005.1:0-5528 GCA_034370465.1 Desulfuromonadales bacterium | reverse complement strand
GCTGCGGGTGACGGTGCAGGCCGGGACGGGCGGCCTGGTCGTCGTCAGTTCCGGCGATCAGAATACCGGCATTCTCCGCACCAGCCTGCACGCCAACGGCATTGCCGTCCTCCCCTTCGAGCACGGCGATTACGCCGCCGGCGACGCTATTCCGGTCCATCTCCTCGGCCGGGATGCGGAGTGGCTGCAAGGGGTGGATGTGGAGAAAATCGGGAGAGTGCATAAAGTCGTCTCCTTCATTGCCCGATCTGGGACCGGCAAGACGACGTTGTTGGAGCAGGTGATTGCCGAATTGAAGCGCCGCGGCTACAAGGTCGGGGCGATCAAGCACGACGCCCACCGTTTCGAGATCGATCATCCCGGCAAGGACAGCTACCGTTTCAGTGCCGCCGGGGCCGACACCATGTTGATTTCGTCGTCGACCAAGCTGGCGCTGGTCAAGCAGCATGCGACCGCTCCTTCCATCGAGGAGTTGCTGTCGACCTACTTCAGCGACGTCGATATCGTCCTCACCGAGGGGTTGAAGAAGAGCGCCCTGCCGAAGATCGAGGTCCACCGCGCCGGATACGGTCGCACTCTCCTTTGCCGTGGCGAGCAGCACGACCCGACCCTCCTCGCCGTGGCGAGCGACGAGCCGCTGGAGCTCGATGTGCCGATTCTTGATCTCAACGATCCGACCGCCGTAGCCGATTTTATCGAGGTTCATTTCCGGCTGGCTGCCAGGCAAAGGTAAGTTGCTGTAAAGGATGCTGCGGGAGGCGACGGGTGGAACCCCGCCGCCTCCCTGTTTGATCAGTAAAAACCGAAGGGCGTATCGGTGAGACTGATGTAGATATTCTTCAGCTGGGTGTAGTGTTCGAGGATCACCTTATGGGTTTCGCGGCCGATTCCCGACTTTTTGTAACCACCGAACGGAGCATGAGCCGGCAGGAAGTTATAGTTGTTGACCCACATCCTGCCGGTCTCAACGCCCCTCGCTACCCGGAAAGCCCGGTTGATGTCCTTGGTCCAGACCGCGCCGCCAAGACCGAATTCATTGTCATTGGCCATGGCAATCACTTCTTCTTCGGTCTTGAACTTGATCACCACCGCCACCGGCCCGAAGATCTCTTCCTGGGCGACGCGCATGGTGTTGGTGACGTTGGTCAAGAGCGTTGGGCGCATAAAGGCCCCCTTGTCGAGCCCGTTCTCGGTGACCCGAACCCCGCCACAGGCCAGGGTCGCGCCTTCGTTGACGCCAATCTTGACGTAATCGAGGATCAGATTGAGTTGTTTCTCGTCGACCTGGGTCCCCATGATCGTCTCTTTTTCCCAGGGGAGCCCGACCTTGACGTTATTAAAGGCTTTGACGGCATCAGCGACGAAACGGTCGTAGATATCTTCATGGACAAAGACCCGGGAACCGGCGCAGCAGACCTGCCCCTGATTGAGGAGGATGCCCATCTGCAACCCTTCGATCGCCTTCTCCCAGGCGCAGTCCGGAAAGTAGATGTTGGCCGATTTTCCCCCGAGTTCGAGGGTCGCCGGAATCAGCTTCTTGGCAGCGGCATCGGCAATCTGGTAGCCGATATCGGTGGAACCGGTAAAGGCGAGTTTGCGGAAATCAGGGTGTTCGATCATGTAATTGCCGGCAGCGGAACCACGACCGGTAATGACGTTGACCACCCCCGGCGGCAAAACCTGATCGAGCAGTTTGGCGAGTTCGAGGAGACTCAAGGGGGTCGTTGAGGAGGGCTTGATAACGGTGCAGTCGCCGGCCGCCAGGACCGGAGCGATCTTCCAGGCCGCCATGAGGAGGGGGAAGTTCCAGGGGATGATCTGTCCGACGACGCCGATCGGCTCATGGAGAACGATGCTGAGGGTGGTGTCGTCGATCATCACCGCCTCTCCCTCTTCGGTGCGGATCGCGGCGGCAAAGTAACGGAAATGGTCGGAGGCGAGGGGGACATCGATCAGAGTCGTCTCGCGAATCGGTTTGCCATTATCCATCGTCTCCACCAGTGCCAGTTTCTCGGCATTGGCATCGATGAGATCGGCAATCTTCAGGAGCATGGTCGAACGCTCCTGCGGGCTGACCTTCTTCCAGCTCTCCCAGGCATTCCAGGCGGCCTTCACTGCCACGTCCACATCTTCCCGGCTGGCGTCGGCACAGGTCGCGAGCAATTCACCATTGGCGGGGTTGTAGGTCGGAATGGTCTTGCCATCGCTGGCGGCGACCCACTGACCGTTAATATACAACTTGTAACTGTCATCCATCGGCTTCTTCATCTTCTCTTCTCCTTTTGTCTGTGAATTGTGGTGTTGCTGATCGAGAGATAGAGCAGTGTGCATGCCAATGGATAGAACAAGTTTATATTTAAACCAAAAGAGTCATTTCTTATAAAAAAGTTGTAAGAATAATCAGCATGTTGCGAATGTGACAATGTTCTTTCAATGGAAAAGCGGAGAGGCTTGCAAGTGATGTTCATGGGTTGTTTTGGTTGAATCTGTTTCAGAGTGAGACGGGGAGAGACTGATAATGTGCCAGAACAGGACATGATCGTTTTCGCAGTGACGGTGCTTCAGCATCTTTTGTCTTAGTGATGAATTGAAAATCCTTAGCAGGGATTTGCGGAGGAGTTTATGGGTAAGTTAATCGCCAATGAGCTTGATGCGACACGGAAGGCTCGGGAAGAATTTCTGGCGCGCGGGACCATTCCTGCCGGAGTCGTTAGCGACACCATCCTCCGTTCCTGGCAGCGTTCGGCAAAACGGGGGATCGGACTGGAGCGGAACGAGCCCCGCTGTATCGTTCAGTCTGAACTCATGCAGCGCTGGGACAAGAACAACGCTCTCCTCCTCCGCTCGCAGCCGGTGATGGAAAGTCTTTACCACGAGATCTGCGGCACTTCGAGCATGGTCCTCCTCGCCGACAGCGACGGGGTCATCCTCCATTCGATCGGCGATCCCGATTTTGTCGACCAGGCCCAGAAAGTCTGCCTGAAGCCAGGCGGGATCTGGTCGGAAGATGTGACTGGCACCAACGCCATCGGTACGGCCCTGGTCGAGCAGAAGCCGCTCCACATCCATAGCAGCGAGCACTTTAGCGACAAGAATCGTTTTTTGAGCTGTTCGGCGACACCGATTTTCGATCCGCGCGGCGCACTCCTCGGCGCGCTCGACGTCTCCGGCGATTACCGCGGCCATCAGCAGCACACCCTGGCGCTAGTGCGGCTCTCCGCCCAGATCATCGAGAATCAGATGTTCGCCACGGAATTTCCCGATGACATCGTCATCTCCTTTCACCTCAAGCCCGAATTCATTGGCACCCTCTACGAAGGGATCGCGGTCTTCTCTCCCCAGGGGCACTTCATCGCCGCCAATCGCAGTGCGTTGTTGCAGTTCGGTCTCGATCGCTTCCGCATGACAGGCGAGACCTTCGCGACCCTCTTCCGCCTCAGTCTGCCGAAACTCCTCGAACAGGCCCGTCTGCAGCATCATCCCGTCCTCAAGCTGCAACTCCAATCCGGCGTCGAACTCTATGGCCGGGTCTGGGCGGGTCTCTCCATCTCGCCGATCACCTTCCTCCCCATCACCACCATCCCGGCCAGGGAGAAGAAGAGTCGACCGCTCGGGACCCCGGCAACGCTCCTCCTCGATGAACTGGAGCTGGGGGATCCCAAGATGAAGGCCCTCCTGAGCAAAGCCCGCAAAGTCAGCGGCCATGATATCGCCATCATGATCCAAGGCGAGTCCGGCACCGGCAAGGAACTCCTCGCCCGTGCCCTGCACCAGGCGGGGCCGCGGGCGAGCGGTCCCTTCGTACCGATCAACTGCGCGTCGATCCCCGAGGGTCTGATCGAGTCGGAACTCTTCGGTTACCAGGAAGGCGCCTTTACAGGCGCCCATCGTAAAGGACATATCGGCAAGATTCGTGAGGCCGACAAGGGGACGCTCTTTCTCGACGAGATCGGCGAGATGCCGATCCAGCTTCAGGCCCGCCTGCTGCGGGTGCTGCAGGACCGGATGGTCACTCCTCTCGGTGGCACCGGCAGTCATCAAGTCGATCTGACCGTGATCTGTGCCACCAACCGGCGGATTCGGGAGATTGTCGCCGCCGGCAATTTTCGCGAAGACCTCTACTATCGCCTCAACGGCCTCCTCCTCACTCTGCCGGGGCTGCACGAACGGGAGGACAAACTCCTGTTAGCCGCAAAGATCCTCGCCAGCCTCTACGGGACGGAGAGTGCGATTACCATTCATCCCGAGGTCCTGCGCCTCTTTGCGCAGCATCCCTGGCCCGGCAATATCCGCCAACTCCACAACGTGCTGCGCACCGCCGTGGCCCTCCTCGGTGAGCGCAAGGAGATCCTGATCGATGACCTCTCCGAGGACTTTCTCGAAGAGGCGGGTCCGGTGGCGGGAGGGACGGAGGGGCGCGGCGCCGCTTTGCTGGTCGACATGGAGGCGCGACTCATCGCGACAACGCTCGATCAAACCGGGGGGAATATTGCCGCAGCCGCCCGGCAGATGGGGGTGGGAAGGAGCACACTCTACCGCAAGTTACGGAGTCAGACGTCAGCTGACAACTGACGGGGCGCTGTGGTCGCGATTTGTTGCCGGCGGAGAAGTCGATCTTCCGGCCTTGACTTCGCGCTGACGACTGGTATTTTTTCATCAGAAGCCGTTCCCGCCAGCCAACCACGAGGAGAAAGCCATGAAAGTCAGCGCACGCAACGTATTCGCCGGTACCGTCACCGCCATCACCAAAGGCGCCGTCAACGCTGAAGTTGTCCTCACCCTGAAAGGAGGGACGCCGCTGGTGGCGGTCGTGACCAACGGCTCAGTCGATCATCTCGGGCTTAAGGTCGGCAAGGAAGCCTCGGCCATTATCAAGGCGAGCTCGATTATTCTCGGCACTGACCTCCACGACGCCAAGGTGAGCGCCCGCAATATCATGTGCGGCACCATCACCAAGGTCATCGAAGGGCCGGTCAGTACCGAAGTCGATATCGAAGTCGGCGGCGGCAACACCGTCAGTGCCGTTATCACCCACAACAGCGCCACAAAGCTCGGATTCAAGTCAGGAGGACACGCCTGCGCCCTCTTCAAGGCTTCCAGCGTCATTCTCGGCGTCGGCTGAATTTCGGGATAAAATCATCGCAGACACGAAAGGCCCGACATCTTCTGTTGGGCCTTTCGCTTTTTAAAGGCAGCACACGGATGAACACGGAGAGCCCCTCACCGCCGGACGGATCATCAACAGCAACAGCTGGTCCCTCGCCGCCTCGGTCCTCGAACTCGGCGGCGTGCCGGTACAACTCGGCATTGCCGGCGACGACCGCGAATCGCTGCGCGCCAAACTCAGCGCCGGCCTTCACTGTGATCTCCTCATCACTTCGGCGGGAGTCTCGGCCGGCGACCGCGATCTGGTGCGCGAAATCCTCGGAGAACTCGGCGCCAAGCAGCTCTTCTGGAAGGTCGATATCAAACCCGGTCGCCCCCTCGCCTTCGCGATCAAGAAGGGGGTGCCGATCTTCTCCCTCCCC
>JAXMLA010000004.1:0-7846 GCA_034370465.1 Desulfuromonadales bacterium | reverse complement strand
GGTCATGGCGCGGCCAAGTGTAGTGGGCGCCTCCGCCACAGGCCGCTGCTGGCCGCGCCCACCCGTACTCGTTTACAGGTTGTCGAGGTAGGTCCGCAGCTTGTCGCTGCGGCTGGGGTGCTTCAGCTTGCGGATGGCCTTGGCCTCGATCTGGCGGATGCGTTCGCGGGTAACGGCGAAGTCCTGTCCCACCTCTTCGAGGGTGTGATCCGACTTCTCGCCGATGCCGAAGCGCATGCGCAGCACTTTCTCCTCACGCGGCGTCAGGGTCGAGAGGACCCGCGAAGTCTGCTCCGACAGATTCGACTTGATCACCGCTTCGAGAGGGGAGATGACCCCCTTGTCTTCGATGAAATCGCCGAGGGAGGAATCTTCCTCTTCGCCGATCGGCGTTTCGAGGGAGATCGGCTCTTTGGCGATCTTGAGGACACGACGCACCTTCTCCAGTGGGAGCTCCATCCGCTCGGCAATCTCTTCCGGGGTCGGCTCGCGGCCGATCTCCTGCACCAACTGCCGGCTGGTGCGGATGAGCTTGTTGATCGTTTCGATCATGTGCACCGGGATGCGGATCGTCCGCGCCTGATCGGCGATGGCGCGGGTAATCGCCTGACGAATCCACCAGGTGGCATAAGTGGAGAACTTGTAGCCGCGCTGATATTCGAATTTATCGACGGCCTTCATCAAGCCGATATTCCCTTCCTGAATCAGGTCGAGAAACTGCAAACCGCGGTTGGTGTACTTCTTGGCGATGGAGACGACCAGGCGCAGGTTGGCTTCGACCAGCTCGGTCTTGGCTTTCTTTGCTTTCCACTCCCCTTTGTGCAGCTCCTTGAGGGATTCGAGGAGATCTTCCGGATGAAAGCCGGTCTCGTCCTCGACCTTCTTGAATTTACGCTCCGCCCCTTTTAAGCGCTTCTCGACAGCGAGATAGACCTCGATCGGCACGCCGGTCTCACTCGACAGCTTGAGCGCATCCCCTTCACTTTTGCGCAGGCGCAGGAGCTGCTTCTTGATCTCCTTCTCCGGCTGCTTGAGCTCGTTTTCGCAAGCTTTGACCTCGCCCTTCCCCTTCTTCACCTGCTCGGCGAGATCCTTGAGGCGATCGACAATCTTCGCCACCTGAAAATCCTTGAGACGGATCTTGCGCATCATTTCACCCATGCGGGCGATCAGCTCTTTGCACTCCTTCTCGTTCGCCTTCTTTTCCTCCTTGGAAACGACGGCGGCATCGCGATCGCGCAGCAGGGTCAGCCGCGCATCGAGTTCGCGAATCTGCTCGATGAGATCGACAATCCGCAGGCGATGCCGCTCTTCCGCATCGGCGCCCTCTTCCTCTTCGTAATCCTTGGTGATTTCGGCAACGGTCGTCAGCCCCTTGTTGAGGCGATCTCCGAGCGCGATAATATCCTTGAAGGCAATCGGGGTACGGATAATGACATTCGCCACCATCACCTCCCCTTCTTCAATCCGCTTGGCAATCTCGACTTCTCCTTCACGAGTCAGGAGAGACACCTGTCCCATCTCGCGCAGATACATGCGGACCGGATCGCTGGTGCGGCCGAGGGTGCCGGCTTCAAACTCCGACTCCTCCTCTTCCTCCTCTTCACCGGCTTCCTCGCCGATCGCCGGATCTTTCAGCGAGATCTTCTGATCGCCTTCGACCACCTCGATATCCATGTCACCGAACATGCTCATGACATCGTCGATCTGATCGGAAGAGACCATGTCAGCGGGGAGGAGATCATTGACATCTTCGTAGGTCAGATAACCCTTCTCCTTGCCGAGATCGATCAACTGCTGCATTTCGTCCATGTTGCCGTTCTTTTTCTTCGACATCCGTGAGTCGCTCCTTTTCCTGCCAAAGATCACAGGTGCTCAATATCGATCAAAAAATCTTTCCACTCTTTAATTGCCGATTCAACTGAATCTGTTCTTGCTGAAAAGCGGCGGCGCCGGCCAGATCACCGGCCAGCTCTGCCTGGCGCACGCATTCCGTCAATTCCCGACTGCGCCGTTGCAAAGCATCCTTGAGTAACGTCCGGCGACAATCGTCATAGGTCTGTTCCGCTAGATCGACTTCAACGCCACGATCCTCCTTGAGCAGGACGCCGGCAAGGATCGACTGCGCAACAGCACTTAACTGGTCGAGCAGGCGTGTCGTATCAATATGTTCACCCTTTATGCTAAAAGCAAGGGCCGCCTGGACGATTTCTTGGCGCTCAGAATCAGGAAAGAGCGTTTCTAATCCGTCCCGCTCAATCAAAGACTTATCGATCCGCCCCTGCACAAAAAGATGGAGGATCAAATCCTGCGCCTTTTCGACCCGTTCGCTCCCCGGCAGCCGTTCCCGACTGCGCGGCAAAGGCGGCAGTTGCGGGGGACGAGCCGGGCGCGACGACGGACTGCCGGCAGCGACCGGACGGCCGCGCAGCAGGAGCTGCTCATCGATCCCGGTGCGTTTCGCCAACGCCTTCAGGTAAAGATTCCGCTCCATCTCCGAAGGGAGAAGCTTGATCAGCGGCAAAACCTTCTCCGCCCCCCGGACCCGTCCTTCGATACTTTCACCACACGTGTTCAACGTGGCATCGATAAAGAGCTCCAGCGCCGGCTGGGCGGCGGCAAGACGCTCTTGCATCGCTTCCGCCCCCTGCTTGCGCAGGTAAGAATCGGGATCGTCGCCGGCGTCGAGAGTGACAAGGAGAGGACTGACCCCTTCGGCGAGGAAGATCTCCATCGCCCGGTGATTCGCTTTCTGGCCGGCACTGTCCTGATCGAAAAGGAGAAAGACCCGCGAAGCAAAACGTTTGATCAAGCGCGCCTGCTCGGTCGTCAAGGCCGTGCCGCAAGGGGCGACGGTGTGGGTCAAACCGGCGCGGTGCAGGGCGAGGAGATCAAAGTAACCTTCGACGATGATCGCTTCGGATCTGCTCCGCATCGCTTCTTTTGCCTGAAAGAGGCCGTACAGGATCTGCCCTTTGTGATAAAGGAGCGACTCCGGCGAATTCAGATACTTCGGCTGCGCATCGCCGAGGGCCCGGCCGCCAAAGGCGACGATGCGGCCGCGTTCATCCTGGATCGGGAAGATCAGGCGGTTGCGCAGCAGATCGTAACGTCCCGGCCTTGAAGTGCCGCTGCGCACCAGACCGAGCTCTTCGGCGTCACTCATCTCGACCCCGGCGGCTGCCAGCTCTTTACAAAGAAAGTCAGACTGTTCCGGCGCATAACCGAGATGAAAGAGCTTGGAGGTTTCGCTGGCGTAGCCGCGCTCCTTGAGATAATCCCGCCCCCGTGCTCCTGCCTCTTCTTTAAGAAGGACACGTTCATACGCTGTCGCCGCCGCCTCCATAACTCGAAGGAAACGGGCCGCCTGTTCGCGGCGCTGACTCTGCTCTGCTGTCGGGGCTTCTTCCTCAACGACGATCCCCACCCGGCTGCCGAGACGCCGCACCGCATCCGGAAAGGAGAGTCCCTCCATCTTCATCACAAAGGAGACCGAGTTGCCGCCAACGCCGCAACCGAAGCAGTGGAAGATCTGCCGCGCCGGATTGACGTTGAAAGAAGGGGTCTTCTCGCCATGAAAAGGGCAGAGCCCCTGATAGTTGCCGCCGGAACGCTTGAGCGGCAGATACGAGGAGATCAACTCAACGATATCGACCCGTTCGCGAATGCGTTCGATCGTTTCATCTGCAATCAGTCCTGCCATCAGCCGTTCAGCTCCACAACCGTCACATTATCGCCGCCATGGCCGGCCTCGGCCGGATGAAAGCCGCGAATTCCCTGATGCCCGGCAAGAAATTCCCGCACCGCCCGGCGCAGGATCCCTTCGCCGGCGCCATGCACCACCTCTAACTCACTCAGACCATTAAGGAGCGCGTCATCCAGAGCGCGATCCAGGAGGAGCAACGCTTCCTCCATCCGTTTACCGACAAGGAGAAGTTTAGTCTGAATCGGGCGATCTTCAACTGTCTTCTTCATTCGCGCCGCCCCTTTACGGGCAAAACGGCGTGGCGCACAGGGGGCAAGCCGGGCCAACGGCAGCCGCAACTTCTTGCCGCCGCAGTCGAGTTCAACCTCATCACCGAGGATGCGCGTGACCTCCCCTTCACTCTTTAAATCGATAATGCGCAGAATCTCGCCAAGCTTGACCTCGGTCGGCGGCTGCGGCTGAGCTGGCGGCAAGGACCGCACCAGCGTCACCTCGTCACGCACCCCATGCAGAGCACTGGTCAACTCCGCCCGGGAGCGGGCATCGTGCGTCCCCGCTTCCGCCTGGGTGAGAATGATCTTTAACCGGGCTTCAGTATCGCGTAACAAACGATCAGCCCGACGGGTCGCCTTCTCCAACAACTCCTGGCGCTGCGCTTCACTCTCGCGCAGCAGGCGATTGCGCTTGTCACGATCCGCTTCGGCCTGCACCCGCAGCTGCCGGACGATGTCCCGCTCGGCGTAGGCCTGCTGCTTGAGAAGATTCAACTCCTCCATCACCTGCAAGCCGGCGCGCTCGTCAGCACCGAGATAAGCTTCCGCCCGCACCAGCACATCCTCCGGCAAACCGAGACGGCGGGCAATGGTCATGGCGTTACTGGCGCCGGGGATGCCGTAATGGAGGCGATAGGCCGGCGCCAGGGTCTGGTGATTAAATTCAACCGCGGCATTGCTCACCCCAGGGTGGAGCTGGGCGTAACCTTTAACCAGATTGAGATGGGTGGTGACCATGACCCGCGCCCCGCGCTCGCGCAGAGTATCGAGGATCGCCAGCGCCAACGCTCCCCCTTCACTCGGATCGGTGCCGGTGCCGACCTCATCGAGAAGGACGAGGGAATCACCATCCGCCGCCGCCAGAATCTCGCGCAACCTTACCAAATGCCCGGAAAAGGTTGACAGGCTCTGTTCGAGACTCTGTTCGTCGCCGATATCGGCAAAGAGACGGGCAAAGAGATGGACCCGACTCGCCGGTGAACAGGGGATCGGCAGTCCCGCCTTCACCATGGTCAAAAGGAGTCCCGCCGTCTTCAGGGCGACGGTCTTGCCGCCGGTATTCGGGCCGCTGACCACCAGGGTATCGCTGGCCTCGCCAAGGAGGAGATCAATCGCCACCACTGCCATATTGCGCGGCGAGCCGGCCGGATCGATCAGCAATAGCGGATGGCGGGCGCTGCGCAGTTCGAGAAGCGGCGTCGCCACCAACTGCGGGGCACAGGCATCGGTCAGTCGCGCATAACGGCCAATCGCCGCGCGGAGATCGAGACGGGTGAGAATGCGCTGGTTCTCCAACAGGGCCGGGCGATAGTGCCGGGCTGCCGCGGAAATGCGGCGAAGGATGCGCTCCTCCTCCCGCTTCTCTTCCCGTTGCAGATGCTGCAATTCGTTGTTGGCGTCGAGGACCGTCGCCGGCTCGACATACAGGGTCTGGCCGCTCGCCGATTCGTCGTGAACAAACCCCTTGATGCGGCTGCGGTGGTCAGCACGCACCGGCAAGACATAACGGCCGTTGCGTTCGGTGACGAGATTATCCTGAAAGACGCCGGCATACCTCTCGGAAAGGAGCAATCCTTCGAGGGTTTTGCGAATCCGCCCCCGCAATTGCAGCATCTGTCGACGGATGGCCGCAAGATCGGCGGAAGCGCGATCGAGAATTTCACCGCGCGGTCCGATCGTCCCCCGTAATTCGTCGGCCAGGTCACGCAGCGGCGTGATCGTCGCTGCCAAGACCTGTAAATTCTTCAACTCCGCCCGTCCAACCAGGGCACGGCGGCACTCTTGTGCCGCCTCCAGGCTGACGAGGAGATCGAGAAGAGCCAGTGGCGCCAGCCAGCTCCCTTCCGCCTGCAACTGCCCGAGGAGCGGCAGGAGGTCACGATTGCCGGCGAGCGGAAGAGTTCCCCCGGTTGACTGGTAGGTCACCATCTCCGTTGCTTCCGCTAACGCCAGCTTGACCGCAGTCTCTTCTCCGAGAGGAGCCAGGGTCAGGACCAACTCTCTGCCCGGCTCGGAAGCGGTGAAGCGGGCCAGCAGGGTAATAAATTTGTCGAATTCGAGCACCCGCAGCAGATCGGGACTCATGGGAAAAATGTCCTCATCGGGGCCGCGTGACCGGCGTATCCTGGAGAATGACCGCGCCGAGACGGACAAAAGGGGGCGACAGGGTTGCAGTCTGGACCACCTCTTTGCGCGCCACCAGCGGCCAAAGGGTGAGCAGATAAATGACGACAGAAAGGATCACCACCCCTTCGATCACTCCGAAGAGGGCGCCGCTAAAGCGATTCAACACCGCCAGCACCGGCTGTTTCGCCAACTTGCCAAGGTAGAAACCGAGGATAAAGAAGGCCAGGAAACCGGCAAAGAAGAGCATGGCACCGACGACGACGACACTGACGCGCGGTGACCAGCCGGACAGGCGCGCCAACTCCGGGCCGAGGATGTCGCTGAAACTCCAGGACAAGAATATCCCCAAAATTATCCCGGCGAGAGAGCAGAGCTGACGAATCAGTCCTTTCCACAATCCTTTGACCAAAAAAAGGACGAGGATCAGCAGGATGGCAAGATCGAGTCCGTTCATCCCCGTGCACCCCTTCCCTTAGCCGGCAAGACGTGCCTTGACCAGTTCGCTGACCAGCCGGCCATCCGCCCGACCGGTGGTCTTCGGGGTGAGAATCTTCATCACTTTCCCCATATCCTTGGCCGAGGTAGCGCCGACTTCGGCAACGACCTCCTCGATGATCGCCTTGATTTCAGCTTCATCCATCTGCTGCGGCAGGAAGGTGAGGATGACCTGCAGCTCCTTCTCTTCCTTCTCCGCCAGCTCTAAACGATTGCCTTCGCGGAAGGCGACGGCCGACTCCTTGCGCTGCTTGGCCAGGGTCGACATGACTCCGATCACCCCTTGATCGTCGAGCTGGGTGATGAGCTCGATCTCTTTATTCTTGATGGCAGTCTTGACCATGCGGATGGCGTTGAGGGTCAGGCTGTCCTTGGCGCGCATCGCGTCTTTCATCGCCGCATCGAGCTGTTCTTTGATCGTCATGGGTATCTCCCTGAAATGATTATTTCTTGTATTTCAGTAGGTTGTGTTGAGCGGCTCCATCGCGAAACGCAACAGCCCTAAAAATGTCGCGTTACGCTTCGCTAACACGACCTACAAAGGATCGGATTACTTCGTCCGGGTCTCCTTCTCCGCAATCCCTGAGGTACCGAAACGACGGCTCAGTTCGTCGCGGATCTCCTGCGGCTTTATGCCGTAGTGACCGAGGAGGACGAGCATATGGAAGATGACATCGGCGGACTCAGAGACGATCTCCTGACGGACGCCACCCTTGCCGGCAACCGCCAGCTCCGTCGCTTCTTCGCCGATCTTGCCGAGGATTTTGTCAAGTCCCTTCTTGTAGAGGGAGGCGGTGTAGGACTTCTCGGCCGGCTGCGCCTTGCGTTCAAGGATGACGCGGTAGACGGCGTCAATAATGTCGGTTTGTGGTTCGTTCATAACAACCTCATCTACAGCCGCACTGCCACGCCGCGCTCGCGCAGATATTCTTTGCACTCGGCGATGGTGTACTCACGAAAATGGAAGATGCTCGCCGCCAACGCCGCACTGGCGCCGCCGGTGGTCAAGCCCTGATGGATATGTTCGAGATTTCCGACGCCGCCGGAAGCGATGACCGGGATCGATACCGCATCACTGACCGCCCGGGTCAGGCCGAGATCGTAGCCGTCCTTGGTGCCGTCCTTGTCCCTGGAGGTGAGCAGAATCTCACCGGCGCCGTACTGCTCCATGCGAGTGGCCCACTCGATAACGTCAATGCCAGTGGCATTGCGGCCTCCGTGGGTATAAACCTCCCAGCGCGCCGGT
>JAXMLA010000003.1:0-1805 GCA_034370465.1 Desulfuromonadales bacterium | reverse complement strand
GTAGGGATACAGGAGTTCCCGCATGACGCCAACAACCTTTGATCTCATCATCGTCGGCGGCGGCATTGTCGGCACGGCAACGGCACTGGCCCTGACTAAGGCCTATCCCGGCCTCAAGCTCGCCATCCTCGAAAAGGAAGAGCACCTCGCCGCCCACCAGACCGGCCACAACAGCGGCGTCATCCATTCCGGCCTTTACTACCGCCCCGGCTCCCTGAAGGCGCAGAACTGTGCCGCCGGGCGCGAAGCCCTTTATGTTTTCTGTGTCGAGCGCCAGATTGCGGTGGAGCGCTGCGGCAAGATCGTCGTCGCCACCCGCGAATCGGAACTCCCCGCCCTCGACGAACTCGAACGCCGCGGCATCGCCAACGGCCTCGCCGGACTGGAGCGCCTCGACGCGGCCGGGGTGAAAGAACATGAACCCCACGTTGCCGGGATCGCCGGGCTTTATGTGCCGCAGACCGGCATTGTCGATTATGTCGAGGTCACCAACGCTTATGCGCAGGTGGTGCGGGAAGGTGGCGGGATCGTACAAACCGGCTGCCAGGTGAACGGGGTCAAACGCCAGGGCCAGGACTTTCGCCTCACCACCAATCAGGGAGACTTTGCCTGTCGCACTCTGATCAACTGTGCCGGCTTGCAAAGCGACCGTTTCGCCCGCGCCTGCGGCATCGATCCGGGGGTGCAGATCATCCCCTTTCGCGGCGAATATTACCTCGTCGCCCCGCAACGTCAGAATCTGGTGCGCAATCTCGTCTATCCCGTCCCCGATCCGGCCTTCCCCTTCCTCGGCGTCCACTTTACCCGGATGATCCATGGCGGCGTCGAAGCCGGCCCGAATGCCGTCCTCGCCCTGCGCCGCGAAGGTTATGACCGCTTCTCCCTCTCTCTCCCCGATCTCTTTGCCACCCTGACCTATCCCGGCTTCTATCACCTCGCCCGCCGCTTCTGGAAGGTTGGCGCCATGGAGTACCACCGTTCCTACAGCAAGAGTCGATTTGTCCGCGATCTGCAGAAGCTGATCCCCGAGTTGCAAAAGGGCGATGTGGTGCGCGGCGGCGCCGGCGTTCGCGCCCAGGCGGTCGATGCCGAGGGCAAACTCCTCGACGATTTTCATATCATCAATAGTGAGGGGATGATTCACGTCCTCAACGCCCCCTCGCCGGCCGCCACCGCCTCGCTGAGCATCGGCAGCACGATTGCGCAGCATGCGGCTAAAGCCGTACAGCGTTAAGGCCGCCGGGTGAGCAATGTGCTGATGGGCACTTACAAAAAAACAGGGTCACTCCTTTAAGAGCGACCCTGTCAACTTTCTGCAACTATTTTTCCCGAGAGATTACGGTTTTTCCGGATCTTTATTTTTGCTTCCGTCACGCGGAAGCTGACAACTGTCTGACATTCAGGTCTGTATTCCCATCCGCGGGAGAATCCAGCGGTTCAGAGCAAACCAGGCAACAACTATTACGAGCAAGATCAACCATTCCATGTTGCGACTCCTTCTTTGAGTGTTTCATAGGATAAATGACACACCACCTCAAAGTCAATCATCTATATATTTGCATATCTCCTGCATTGCGGATTTCGAGCGGTGCACCAAAAATCGGTTGATCAGTTGGAACCAGGCAAGGTCCGGGGGTTGCGCCCCCGACGACGCCTTACTCTTTTTGCTTGCCCAAAATGAGTAAGCAGCAAAAGGGCACCCCAATCGCCTGGCCCGCTGCGCGGGTTCCCTGCGCCCGGCAGACGTTTGGCGGGCGAACAAAAACTCGCTGCGCTCAGACATTTGTCCGCCTTTTTCGCCAAAC
>JAXMLA010000002.1:0-1968 GCA_034370465.1 Desulfuromonadales bacterium | reverse complement strand
ATGGGCGGCAAGCGCACCGAAGAGGAATATATCACGGCGGTCATCGACGGCTGCAAGCAGGCGGGCATCATCGGATGCACCGGTGACGGGGTGCCGCCCTTCATCCACGAATCCGGCCTCGCGGCCATCGCGGCGGCGGGCGGCCACGGCATTCCGTTCATCAAACCCTGGGAAGACGCCGAGCTTTACGAGAAGCTGGCCAAGGCCAAGGACAGCGGAGCCACGATCATCGGCATGGACATCGACGCGGCCGGTCTCATCACGCTGCGCAAAATGGGCCGACCGGTTTCACCAAAATCGGTGGACACCCTGCGCGAGATCATTACCAGAGCCGGAGTGAAATTCATCGTCAAGGGCGTCATGACTGCGGAAGACGCGGCATTGGCCGCGCAAGCGGGAGCCGACGCCATCGTTGTTTCCAACCATGGCGGGCGCGTGCTCGACTACACCCCCGGCACAGCCGAAGTACTGCCGGATATCGCCGGGCGGATGAAGGGAAAAGTCGCGATACTCGCAGACGGAGGAGTGCGCACGGGCGGCGACGTACTGAAGATGCTCGCCTTGGGGGCGGACGCAGTCATGATCGGCCGGCCTTTCAGCATGGCAGCCATGGGCGGATTGAGCGAAGGGGTCGGCACCTACATCGCGGCGCTGCGCACCGAACTCATGCAGGCCATGGTCATGACCGGGGCCGAATCCATAGCGAAGGTATCCCCCGCCCTGCTCTACGACAAAGCTTGAAAAAAGGGCCGGCAAGCCGGCCCTAACCTCTGTATTTCAAACCTGTCTCGTAAACAGGCAGCCCACGCTCGGGGATTTCCTTGCTCCAGCATACGGCAACCGGATAGCGATCGAATTCGCCCATTTCGGATTCGGGGGAATACCCTTCCAGGGACAGCTCCAGCTTGGCCCCCTGCTTGATGGGTGTGCGGGTCTTCAGACACATTCCGCCGTCGCTGTAATTGACCAGACGGGCATACTGGGTCTTGTTCTGGCCTTCGTAGACGTAGCGGACAGGCACCAGGCAGTCCTTCCGAATGTGGATGCGCTTGTTTTCACTCATTGGATAATCCTCCTCGCTGCGTGTTCCGGCCCTACGGGCTCAAGGTCAACTCGATCATAATCAAACACTCCCATTATTAAACCATTCCGGACAAAGAGGCAAATCCGCAATTTACCGAAATGCCGAAAAAAATCCTTGCCATTTACACCCCCCCTCTATATTAACCGACTTCGCTTTCGGGGTTACCCGGCAAGCAGGTTCGGCGAGGTAGCTCAGACGGTTAGAGCATGCGGCTCATATCCGCAGTGTCGGGGGTTCAATTCCCTCCCTCGCTACCATAAAAAGATAAGGACTCCGACTAGTTAGCTTGAGTCCTTTTTTATTTCTTCACGATTGGTCAACCATGGGTCATCCCCGGCCTGGCTACGATCCCGAGCAAGCTTCCCGCTACCTTTGTAGCATACGAGTCACGTTTTAAGTTTTACGTTTTAAGTTTTAAGCATAAAACCCTAACACCCTAAAACTTAAAACCACGCGCTAGCGCGTCACGCATCACGCATCACGTTTTATCCTCCCCCCTAACACCCTAACACCCTAAAACCCTAAAACTTAAAACTAAGCGCCAGCGCCTCACGTTATACGCTCCCCCTAAAACCCTAACACCCTAAAACTTAACACCACGTAGCGCTAGCACTAGATTGCCGCGATGAGCTCTTCTCCTGCCCGCCACGCCAATCAAAGAAACCCAAACATCCACAGCGGAATCCTGCGGCCCATGCCTATCTCGATGTTGTCGAGGGCCAGCCAGGCGTTTTCGACCCCTTTTATCTGCCCGCCATCCTTGCCTTTCCCGCCGATCTCAAAGGTCAGGCGGCCGTCGACCAGAAAATCACCCTTGGGCGCGACCCTGACCGCATGATCCGCCTGCAGCATGTTCAGAAAGAACGTTTCGCGGATCGCGCCCT
>JAXMLA010000001.1:0-2429 GCA_034370465.1 Desulfuromonadales bacterium | reverse complement strand
GGAACGCTTTTTACGAAGTGGTCAATCTTGACTTGGAGTGGAGGGACCGGAGAAATCAGCGGACGGCCGGGCGGGGGCGCTTCCGGACGGAAAAACCGAAGCTGCCCAGGCGACGGCCCAGGGCGAAGTATTCCCCGTGGGCATAGGCCAGGAGACCGCCCTTCTCCAGGCGGAGCCTGCCCTTGGCGTCCAGCAGCGTGGAAGACACCTGCACGGCCGTCACTTCCGCCAAAAAGAGCGTGTGGGAACCCAGTTCCAATGATTTTTGGACCCGGCATTCAATGTTGAGCGGGCATTCCAGCACGATCGGACAACGCAGCCCCAGGGCCGGCGCCGCCGTCAGGCCGGTGGCGACAAACTTATCCTCGTTTCGCCCGGAGACCACCCCGCACCAGTCCACGGCCCTCTTCTGCCGGAGCGAGGGGACGTTCACCACAAACTCCCCCGTGGTCTTGATGATTTGATGGGAATACCGCTCGGGACGGACGGAGATCGACAGCATGGGCGGCTCGCTGCAAACGTTTCCCACCCAGGCAATGGTGATCAGGTTCGGCTTCCATTCGCCCGTCCCGCCGCAACTTACCAGGACCGCCGGGACCGGTGAGAGCAGGTTCCCGGGCTTCCAGGCGATTTTTTCAACTCTTTCGTTCTTGGCCATTTAATTAGAATACAACTCCGTTTTCAATCTTGATGGAATGAAACACACATGAGCCGTTGGCTCACAAAGGGGCATGATAATTTGTCAGGCGAGACGCCTGACCTATTGAAAATGATTGATACCCCCAATAATAGGACAGGCGTCTCGCCTGTCCGTGGGCAGGCAAGACGCCCACCCTGTTTTCAGATGAAAAAGCAGGAACTACGTTTCCGTTGCCATTTCGCGCGGATCTACCGCTGCAGCGCAAGCCGGTCAAGATGCCCCTCGATGATCCGGCAACCCCGGCAGACAATCCGTCCCGTTTTGTCGATCAGGATAAGCGTGGGAATCCCCCTGACCCCGTAGACGCCGGACACATCCCCCTTTTCGTCAAGGACGGTTTCGTAGGGCAGGCGGTGCTTTTTGGCGAAACGCTCGGCCTTATCCCTGGTTTCCATCACATTCACATTAACCATGACGAGGCCGGACTTGCTGTATTTAGCATGGAGCTTCTGGAGACGCGGAACCTCCGCCTCGCAGGAAGGTCACCAGGTGGTGCTGAAGATCAAAAGGACCGATTTGCCCAAATTATCCTTCAGCCGGAACTTGCTGCCCTTGAGGTCCGTCAGGGTAAAATCCGGCGCCTTTTCTGTAGAAGCGAAGCCAGGCGCCGCCAAGGACAAGGCCAGGAGTATGGCGATCACAAGACATCCCATTTGTGCGGTTATCTTTTTCCATTTGTTTTCTGTACCGTTCATATTGCCTCTAATAAAATAGTTTTCCCGTCATAATTAAAAAGTATTCGCCGGCCCCGATCAGGATGAAGCCGAAGATCCGATCAAATGTAAGGAGCCAGTTCCCCGATTTGGGCAGTCTGGCCAACAGGTTCGCGAAGGTTCCAAAAATAATGAGGATCGTCCCCATGCCGAAGGCGAAAACGAAGAGCAGGCTGGCCCCGTAAAGGATCTGCCCGCTGACGGCGACATAACCAAGCAAGACTGCCAGCACCGGGGCGGTGCAGGGTCCAATCACCAAACCGGAGGCAATTCCCAGAAAAAGGGTGCCGATAAAGCCCTTGCCCTGCACCTTCGCCCATCTTCCGGAGGGTGAAAAGGAGAGGTTAAAGACGCCCAGCTTGGCCAACCCCATGATCAGGCAGAGATTCCCCATGAATAAAAAGATCCAGGGGTTCATCTGCCACTGGCCGAAAAGGGAACCACTGGCCGCAGCCGTCACCCCCAGGAGGGAATAGGTTATGGAAATGCCGGAGACGTACGCAACCGAATGGAGGAATCCTCCGCGGAGGGTTCCCTTGCCTCTTGTGCCCACGATTCCCACGGTGACCGGAATTACCGGATAGATACAGGGCGTAAAACTCACGAGGAGACCGCCCAGATAGGCCACGAGATAGGCCCAAGGCGTGGGCTCGCGCATCGCCCCGGCGAGCAGTTCATTTATCGCATCGAACATCCAAGATACCCGTCACGGCCCCGACCAGGGGCCTGTTCATTTTTAATATGAGGCCGGGAACATACACGACCCATAGCGGCAAGTCAAGCGAGGCGAGGAAACAGGGTCTGTGGCAAAAATGTGAGTATGCTATTCTTACGCACGAATGTCCGGTTAGAAAATTGCGCTCGTCCTTATCAGGCGCCCTTTGAGGCACAATGGCCGCATTTGCAGGGGCTTCTCCTTCTCCTTCAAGGGGAGGCCTAAGCCCCAACCTCCCTCCGGTTCAAGGGGAGGCCCATAACCCCAGTCTCCCTCCCCTTCAAGGGGAGGGTCGGGGTGG